>CACYHJ010000108.1 GCA_902774165.1 Oscillospiraceae bacterium | reverse complement strand
CATATCGAATGCTCGCTTGCGAGCATATATCGAGTTGACCGCAGGTCAACATATCGAATCGCCGTAAGGCGATATCTCGACAATTATCTGTCGATATGCACTTCGCGCTCGATATGTCGGCTGTGCCGACTCGATATGCCGCCTATGGCGGCTCGATATGCGTCGCAGGCGACGCAAGACGGGGCGCAAGCGCCCCGATAAATCAGAATTTACTCCAAAAATCAACCATCCCCGGATACTTCGTATCCTCCTGGTACAGCACGTCATAGTCGATGTCGTTCTCCCGCAGCTCCCGGATGAAGGCGTCCAGATAACACTCGTTCTCGAAATACTGCATGAAATTGACGTAGAAGCTGCCGTTCATGGCGCTGAGCTCCAGCGTCAGCGGCGTGGCGGACGAGGGCAGCGCCGTCGAGGGCAGAACGTGGAATTCCTGAATAAACCGTTCCGCCTCACCCATATCCGTTTTGCCCACATAACTGACCGTGGCGGTAAAATAAGAGGTCATGCGGTCCATGCGGTCAAGGGCGTATCTGTGCCGCGCCGCGTGATCCGGCAGCGTCTCGAGATCCCGCACGATCTGCTGATATTCCCGGATCTCCTCCAGCACGATCTCCCGATCCGACTGCAGGATCACCTTGCCCCGGAAGGAGGTCGCCTGCAGGGAGAACGGCAGGGCGTTCACCTTTTCATCGTAGACCAGCCGCACGTCGCCCACAAGGCTTTGGTGCGCCAGCGGCGCGCCCAGCATCCGGCGCTGGTTGACGCACATGGCGATCACGACGGGGGCTTTTTTCATCGGCGTGACCCGCTGGATCGCCCGGGCGAGAAACAGCGCGATCACGGTACCCGGACTGCCGTCGTTGGAGAGATTGAAGCGCATGAACTCCTTCTCCGGAATGCGGATATTATAGACGATACACCGGTCGGAAAGGGTGATCCTGCCGCCGTCCTTGAGCTGAAAGCCCGGCGAATGCCATTTTTCCACCGGAACGAGGGGCGTCGATTCCACCGGCTTCACCGCGGGATCCTCCCACTCGGCGGGATCGATCGGATCCCCCGCCAGGCGCACGTTCAGCGACGAGAGATCCAGCTTATAATACTCCGAGCAGTAATAATACAGCAGCGTCTTGATGAAATGATAAATTCCGCCGCCGTCGGTCAGGGCGTGCCACACTTCGATATGGATCTTGTTCTTCCAACGACAGACCGCCAGCAGGTGCCCGTCCGTCTCCTCGCCGCCCAGCGTGATGGGGCCGTCCGTATGCAGCACCGGCAGCGGCGCGGGGTTGTCTGCGAAAAAGATTTCGTTTTCATCCGTCTCGATTTTCACGCAGAAATACGGATATCGCTTCGCGGTCTTTTTCACCGCGTATTCAAGGATATCGCCGTCCACCATATCCTTCATCTTGATCGTGACCCGGAAAGTATGCGGGTTCTGCGCCGTGGTCTCATAGACGGTGCGCAGCTCGGAATATAACGGGTGCTTCATTGCAGGTTCTCCTTCCCCGGTTCAATCAAAAATCACGTCGTCCAGCGGACGTTTGGGGACGTAATGCACGTCGTTTTCGTCCCGGAAATAGTTGAGGCTCTCCCCCGCTTTCGCCTCGGTCAGCACGACGGTTTCGTCCGGCTTCCCGAAGGCGACGATCAGCATCGGCGCGAGATTCTCCGGCAGCGCCAGCGCCTCGGCCAGCTTCTTCGGGCTGAAATTGCCGATCATGATGCCGCCCAGGTCCTTTTCCGCCGCCGACAGCAGCATCGTCTGCGCGACGATGCCAACGTCCCGCTGATAACGGTTCAGATCCGCGTCCCAATCCGTGTCCTGACAGATCACGATGAACGCGGTGGGGCGCTTGCCCGGATAAGGCAGGCGCTTCTCCGGCAGTGCCCGCGCCCAGCCGGTCAGGGGCTGGATGAGCGCGAGCTGCTCCGGCCGATAAGCGAGATAATACCGGAAAGGCTGCCGGTTGACGCTGGACGGCGCGAAGCGCGCGCAGTCGACGAACTTCGCCAGCTCCTGCCGGGAAATTTTTCTGCTCTCGTCATAGCCGCGGAAGCTGCGGCTCTTTTTTACAAGATCTATGAACATCTTCTTGCGCTCCTTCATTCGACCGGCCGGCAGTCGCCGAGGATCTCCGGCCGCTTCGTCAGGGAATCCTCCTCGGTGATCTCGCGGATGACCCGGCAGGGATTGCCCGCCGCAAAGCTGTTCGCGGGGATCGAACGGGTCACGACGCTGCCCGCGCCGATCACGCAGTTTTCACCGATCTCCACCCCGGGACAGATCACCACGTTCGCCCCGATCCAGCAGCGGTCGCGGATATGCACCTGCTTCGCGTGGCAGAGCCGGCGCGGCACGCCGTCGGGGCACATCAGCGCCTTCCGCTCGCTCGCGACAATGGGATGGATGGGCGTCACGATGGTGACGTTCGGGCCCAGATCGCAGTTCTCGCCGATGGTGACCTCCGTATCGTCCTGACAGGTAAAATTGAAATTGATAAAGGTATTTTTGCCGATTTTCGTATGCACGCCGTAATGGAAGGTAACTGGCCCCTGCAGGAACACGCCCTCCGCCGGCGGCTCGCCGAGGATCTGCGTGAGGATCTCCCGGCGCTTCTGCGTTTCGTCCTCATAGGTCCGGTTATAATCCAGATTGAGATTGTGCGTTTTGCGTTTGCGCTCTTTCCGCCAGGGCTCCCCCGGCCAGAACATCAGCCCGTTCCCGTCGTTCAGCATACAAAAACCTCCGATTTTTACTGTTTTTCTTATCATATCACATTCCGCCGCGGGGCGCAATTGTTTTTGTAAATTCTGATTTATCGGGGCGCTTGCGCCCCGTAAATCAGAATTTACGGTCGTCGGCAATCGGGAATCGGCAATCGGTGACAGCGTAAAATTGACGCTCCCGCAAGAAAGGACACATAAGCGTTAATTTACCGACACCGACAACCAACAACCGACAACCGGTAACCAAATTCTGATTTAACGGCTCCGCCGTTAAATCAGAATTTACCGTTGACAATATTTTTCATCATCTGTATAATTATCATAAACATCCTGAGACAAAAGAGGCGTGATACCATGGACCGCACCCCGGAAAAACACACCCATATCCTCGAGGACGGCTCCGTCGTCGAGCATACTCACGCGGATGATGAACGTCCGCACACCCACACCCATCAGAACACCAAGGCGGTCCTTGATCGGCTGGCGCGCGCCACGGGACACCTGGAAAAGGTCAGCAAAATGGTGCGCGACGGCGTGGACTGCAGCGAGGTGCTGATCCAGCTGGCGGCGGTGAAGTCCGCCATCAACAACACCGGCAAGCTCATTCTCAAAGACCACATCGAGCACTGCCTTGTAGACGCCATCGAGCAGGGCGATATGAGCACGGTGGAGGAGCTGAAAAAGGCGATTGATCAGTTTATTAAGTAAATACTGAATTTGTCGAGGTCTTCGACCTCGGCAAATTCAGTATTTCTGTGAGATGTGAGATGTAATTACTTTTCACTTTTCACATTTCTCTTTTCACTTAAATACTGATTTGTCGGGGCGCAAAGCGCCCCGACAAATCAGTATTTAAAAACGGACCGCACAACAGCGATCCGTTTTTTCTTATTGCCTTTTCAGTCTTGCCCTGACGACGCCCTTCGGGTCTCTGATCAGCAGAACGACGACCCAGATGACCAGCGCCAGCGCCACGACCGCAAGTCCGAGGAACGCGTCGTTGACCATATCGCCGATCTCGGGGGTGAAATACGCCGCCCGCAGCTCGATATACTCGAACACGGCGTCCACGAGCCACATGAGGGAAGCGCCCCAGAACATCCAGCACAAAACGCCCAGCATCAGGCCCTTATCGTTTTTCTGATACCATACCGCGGTCGCGGCGACAGCGGCGAAAACGGTAATCAGCAGGGTCATGCGGCAGCCTCCGCAGTCTCGGGTACTGCCCGTTTCTCGATCGCGTAGGAGACGGCGACCATCACGCCCCAGACAGCGGTCACAAGGATCGCCATGCAGACGCCTACCGTCGCCATTTCATGCAGCATTTCGCTGACGGCGCCGGCGCCCTCCGCCGCAGCGGTCAGGAAGGGGAAGAAGGGCTGAACCTCGCCGTGCCACAGATGCTCGAACGCAAGCAGGATCACGCCGCCCCAGAGAAGGCCCGCGAGCCAGAAGAGCTTTCTTGAAAAACCGGTCTTTTTGCCGTCCTCGACCGCCGCGCCCTTGCCGAGATTCAGCCGCGCCTTATTCTGCTCGTATTTACGAAGCAGCAGCGCCGCGCCGGTGATCATGATTGCTTCCGTACCGGGAACCAGAAAACATGCCATAATATCGACTCCTTTTTATATTGATGTAAAAATTATATCAAACCGGTTCCGGAGCCGCAAGCCCTGTGGGGGGATATAAAATCGAGGGATATCGCACCATATGCAAAAAACGGACCGCCCCTGCGATCCGTTTTTCATTTCAGGCCGTATTTTTTCTTCGTCAAGGGGAAGAAATGCGAATAGAAAAACACGGTGGCGAACTGTTTGACCGAGCGGTAGGTGCCGAACAGAAAGCCCTTGAGCCCGTGCTTGAAGATGCGGTTGAAGGTGTCCCGCGCCAGCTTCTTGACGATGCCGAAGGAATCGTCGTTCACCGAGTCCTTGCCGATAAAATCCTTCCACTGGAAATAGTAATGCACCACATAGAGATCCTTTTTCGGCACGTTTGAGAGGTTCACCCTGGCGGTGTCGGTCATCAGCATCTCCTGCTTTGCGATCTCCTCAATGGAGCGGGGCTCGTGGAAATCGGGGTTGGTCTCCACCTCATGGAAGTAAATTTCGGAATTGGGCAGCGGGGTGAGGATATTCAGCACCGGCAGGCTCGCCGGCAGCGACAGCGCAAGATCCACGGTTTTTTTAATATCCTCGGCCGTCTCGCCGGGAAACCCGATGATAAAGGTCGCCTGCACGGTCATGCCGATTTTTTCACAGTAGTCGATGGTGGGCTTCGCCAGGCGCAGGTCGGTGCCTTTTTTGATTTTGCGGATCATCTCCTGACTGCCCGTCTCGATGCCGAACAGGATCCAGCGGCAGCCGGCTTTATACATATCGTCGATATCTTCCTCTCTGAGCACGCCGAGGCGCATCTGACAGCCCCAGACAAAATCGAGCCCGCTTTCGACGATCAGTCCCAGAAGCTCGTTGCGGATCGCCCGGTTGGGCATAAACTGCTCGTCGGAGAAATAGATGCCGTTCGCGCCGCATTTGCCCACGAGATACTCGATGTCGTGCATCACGTGCTTCGGGTCGCGGCAGCGGTTGCGGCCCTGATGGAACTGCTTGTTGGAGCAGAACGTGCAGGCCCCGGGACAGCCCTTTGAGGCGTGAAGATACACCATTTTCGTGCAGTGGAAGAAGGAGGAAAAATACTTCTGCGGCTCCACGAAGGACCAGTCCAGCTCCGGGAACTTCGTCAGGTCCGCCACCGGGCGGATCGGCGTGCAGACGTATTCCCCGTTTTTCAGATAGGCAAGGCCCTTGACCGTTGAGAAATCACGCCCGCCCTTCCATTCGTCCAGGAATTCCTTCCAGGTGACCTCGCCCTCGCCCAGCGAGAGAAAGTCCATCTTCCCCTCCCGCAAATACAGCTCCGGCAGGGAGCTGGGCGCCACGCCGCCCCACACCACCGGGACGCCGGGACAAATCTCATGTACTTTTTCGGTGATTTTCAAGCCGTCGATGCTGGCGGTATACGAGATCGCGGAGATGCCGACGACCTCCGGCCGGAACTTCTTCAGCTCCGCCTCGATATCCACGTTCTGAACGGATTTTTCAACCAGCACGACCTCGTGGCCGTAGTGCTTCAGGTAGCTGGCAATGGAAATCAGCCCCAGCGGCAGGGACGGGACGCGCAGATAGACCGGCAGGCTCGGATTGATCAGCATCACTCTCATAAAAATCACCTCCTGAAATCGGAATCGGGAAAAATTCAGTCGTCCGTTGTTTTATAAAGCCTTTTTTTCGGCACGAACCGGGTCCTGAGGGCAGTTTTCAGATACAGCGCCGTTTGAACGAACGAGTTTTTGGACTGCCCTTCCGTTCTGCCGTAGCAGGTGCAGGGCACCTCATGGAATTTCACGCGCAGGCGCACCGGCGCCAGAACCAGCTCTTCCAGCAGCGGATAGGTGGTTTCATGCCAGTTGATTTTGCGGTAAAAGGAGGCGGGCATGATCTGCACGGGGTTTGTAAGATCCCGGACCTTTGTCTGATACAGGATCCGCAGACAGACCTGCGCGACCCGATTAATCGCCAGCCGCACCGGGGAATAATCGACGAAAGCGCCGCCCTTCATGAACCGGGAGGTTTTGACGATATCCTCCGGAAACCGTTTTTCCGTTTCGATCATCGCCGGCACGGCGTCAAGGCTGATGGCAAGATCCGCCACCGAGTACATGATATGGGAACACCGCGCACTGTCGAACCCGTCCAGGATCGCCCCGCCGATGCCGCCCCGGGTCTGGATCAGTTTCCTGACCTTTTCCGGGTATTCCTCCGTCAGCCTGTCCGTCATCGCGGCGCAGCCCTCCGATGCCCAGTCGGGCAGCACGATCACGATTTCTCCGATCTCCCCGCCGTTTTCCAGGAGAAGCTCCACCGTTTTTTTCAGATCACGGACCTCGTCCGACGCCGTGATGACGACGGAAAGCGATTCAAATTCCATATCCGTCTTCCGCATCTCCGTTCACGATTGTTTCTTCCGGTTCCTCGGTATATTCCGGAACCTCTTTCTGATTCATATACAACGTCATGCTGTGGCGTTTGCCGAACCAGATGATCTCTTTTGCGTACTGCGCCCAGGTATGGATCCGCACGTCGGATTCCACGCGGAAGCGCGATCTTACGTTTCTGAGGGGCGTTTTTCCGCTGTTGTCCTCGAAATAAGGGTAGAAATTCCAGTCGGACTCGATCAGCACGCCGGTCTGGCCCGGCAGACGCACCAGCCTGCGCTGGAATTCAAAAAGCTGTGAAAACAAGGGCTCTTCCAACCCGAATTTCTCCAGGAACGGACGGATCTCGTCCCAGAACGCGTCGCCGCTGCGGGCAAGCTCGAGGAACGCGCCCTCCTCGAAATACCAGCCGGTAGGACCGTAGATCTCTTTCGTGAAGGTCCACTCCGCCTTTTCGGTATCTCTCTTCCGGGCGCTGAACTCCTCAAACAGGTCGTGGGCCGGACCGCGGCTTTCATGGTATATAAACTCCAGCAGCGAATGATAAAAATGATAAAATGAGACGTTCTTTTCCCGGTTCAGGTAGATCGCGAAGCACCGCAGCAGCCCCATATGATGGAACGCCTGAAGAATAACCGAGAAGATAAAGGACCGCACCCAATCCTCCACCGGCATGGTGTCCGTGCCGATGATGATCTCAAAATACTCCTGCACGCCGCTGTTGTCCGGGTTGTAATGCATGCTGTACATGGGCACCTTCGCGGTGATGATGCCGTGCTTTTTGCGGTAATCCGGGTCGGCGACCAGCGCGTTGGGATAGACCTGGCATTCGTAGACCATCATGGAGTTGTTCTGCCCGTATTCCAGCAGGTCGCAGATGCCCCGACAGAAGGTTTCGTAGGTCTCGCCGGGCAGGCCGAGGATGAATTCGGTATAGGTGGGGATCCCCTCGGCGGTGAACCGGTCGTTGAGGCTCTTGAATTCCTCAAAGGTCAGGTTCTTTCTGCCGATGTTCTGCAGCGTCGTCGGGTCGGACGACTGATAGGTCAGCGTAACGCCCTTGTCCACCTTGTTCTTGTTGAGGATATAACCCGCCTGAAATACCCGTTCCTCGCTGATTTTCGCGTAGCAGGGCTTGAAGATGTCCGGCGCGCCGTATCGGTCGCGCATTTCGACCACGTATTTCGCGATCTCCACGTCCCGCTCCAGAATACCGAAGTTCGAATCCGCGCAGTAGGCGTATTTCAGACGGTGGGCAGAGACCCACTCGATCTCCTTTTTGACCTTCTCCATGGTTTTTGCATCCAGGTCAGGCCAGTCGATCACAGTGCTCGCCTTTTTGGTCACAAGGTGAGCTTTTTCAGGGCGTCGAATTCCCCGGTGAGATAGGGGGACGGCAGGTCGGAAAGCTCCTGCTGCATGGCGGCGGCGGTGCGCACGGTTTTTCCGTCCCGGCGGAACGCCAGGTTCGGGATGCCGTCCAACGGTTCATGACGCGCCAGCGCCTTGAGCAGCCGCGCCATGGTCTTTTCGCCCTCATAATAGGTGATATAGTCCACGTCCGGGTGGTCCGCCAAATAGTCGCTGTTCTGCGGGATGCCGTGCCCGCCGAACAGAATCGTCACGCCCGGGTATCGTTTTTTCAGCTCCCGCACAAGGATCTTGTTGTATTCCGTATTCCACAGCACGTTGGAGACCGCCACAAGATCCGGGTCCTTGATGCGGGAGAGCACCGTTTCCACCGGCTCGCGCATGGCGACGATCTGCGGGATCTCATACAGCTCCGTGATCTCCGGATCCTGCCGCAGGTATGCGGCGATACACCCCATCGCGTACGGCAGAAAACACGGTGAGGAGAGTGAAATCGCGATTTGCACAAGATAAAGCTTCTTTTTCATAACGTAATATTATACCACAGACGGCAGGGACTGTCAAGAAACCGACGTCCCCGGAAGCTCCGACGTCCCCGGAAGCTCCGGGCCGCCGGGGACGAGCGCCTCACAGCTCTTCGATCTTCCAATCCCCGTCGAGGGCGTCAAGGGCGTCCTTCGTGCCGATGACGCAGGCGCCGGCGCGCCGGGCGGCGCAGTCGAACAGGTCGCAGAACTGCGTCAGATCCTCTTTTTTCAGCTCCAGCATTTCCCGACGCTCCTTTTGCCGGTCTTCAAAAGTCCTGCCGCGCAGCAGAAGGGAATCGGCGGCGCGGGCCCAGTCCGCAGCGCCCAGCAGGGGCTGGAGGGCCGCAAGACTGCTGATGATATATTTGTCCGCGGGCTCGCCGTTTTCGCAGAATGCGCGGATATAATCGGCGGTCCCGCGGTAAACCTCGAGGGAATGCGCCGGGTTCGGGTCGCGGTAGGAGGAACACTGCAGCGTCCCGTTGACCGACATCGCGCAGCGACAGCCGTAAGCGCCGCCGTGCACGCGGATGCGGTCCCACAGATAGTCAAAGGTAAGGATATTTTCCAGCACGTTCATCCCGCCGGAATGGGGCTTTCCCAACGCCGCGAGATCCCCGCAGAACGCCGAGTAGGAGACCCCGCCGGGAATCACGAAGCCCTCTCTGCGCGCCTCGTCAGAGACCGGAATGCGCATCCCGTCGGGCAGCGCCGTCTCATCGCCCGCAAACAGCGAATACAGCCGGAAGCTGTCCGGATGGAATTCCTCCGCCGTTTCGGTGGCGGTCAGTCTGCCGGCGGCGCAGATCTTTTTCAGCGCCGCTTCCGCGAAGGTGGAGAACGCGCCGATCCGCGCGTCGAAATCATCCTCAAAGGCCTTCAGCCAGCGGTAATACCCCACGCCGGACGCCGCGTCCCGCACCGCGTATTCCGCCTCGACGCCGGAAAGGGCGCGGATCACCGCAAACCGGTTGCCGGAATTCCGGATGCCGAGATTCAGCCGGTCCCGGGTCTGTCTGAGAATCTCCCGGATCCGTCCCGCGTCGTCAAACACCGTTTCGGTCAGAATCTCCGCCGCCAGGTCGACGGCCTGCGGCAGCTTCTCCCCGAGGGCGCTGTAAGAGACGGAGAAATAAACGTCGGTCTTCTCCCGCGCCTTTTCCCGCCGCAGGGACAGCACGTCGGCGCGGAATCTGCCGAACAGGCGTTTGCGCGCCTGCTGCAGCTGGGCGACGGTATGCCGCCGCGTGGGCAGATCCAGAAGCAGCTCGGTGAGGAACGACAGCGCCGGCAGTTCCTCCGGCGCAAGGTCGTTCAGGCTGAAATACAGGTTGTGATAGACCACGCCGTTGGTCCTGCGGGGATGGAAGGTCATGTTCGCGCCGTCCCGCGTCTGTTCGACGGCGGCAAATTCTTCCGGCTCCGGATCCACGTCCGCAAGGGACAGGGTCGGCAGCGACGCTTTGGCCTCAGCGCTGTCCGGCGCGTCCTGCCACTGCTTGAAGCGGGCAAAGTCCGCCTCGGCGGCCGCGCGCTGTTCCGGCGTCCAGGCCTGCAGGATCGCGGCAAGCTGCGCCTGCTCCCGCGCCGCCTCCTTTTCGCCTTTCTTCACGTCGGGCGTCAGGCAGACCTCCGCGGTGCCGGCGTCGTCAACAAAAAACTCCCGCACAAGGGATTCAAAATAATCGGTTTCGAGCGCGGCGCGCAGCTGGGCGATCACACCGTCGTTCTCAATGCAGAGCAGCGGGTCTCCGCCGTAAAGCCGGCTGTCCAGCAGCAAAATCGCCCGTTCAAGCCCGCCGGGCTCGTCCGGCTCCCGCAGGGATAATTCCATTTTATCCAGCGCGGCGCTCAGATCCG
>CACYHJ010000107.1 GCA_902774165.1 Oscillospiraceae bacterium | reverse complement strand
CAGTAGATTTTTTCGTCAGATTGTACAGAGTCTCCGCAGGCAACCTGACGGTTGTCAAGGAGAATCTGTGCAAGATGACGGAACAAAGATGGGGCAAGATGCGCATTCGTATTTGTGCGGTGTTGCCTAAGTATAACCAAAAAAATGCCGGCGCAAAACCGGCATTTTGTGTTATCGGAACACCCCGATCACGGAGTAGACCATCGGCAGCGCGTAAACCGCGAACACGGCGGCAAACCAGCCCGCCGAAAGCAGCACGAGCGAGGCCGTCTCAAGCAATTTCACCCGCGGCACGCCGCCTTTTTTCATTTCAAGGAACATCAGCACGCAGAACAGCACAAGGCTCGCGCCGCTGACCGCCGCGCCGAGGATCATCCCCCTGGGCGCAAAGACAAGCTTTACCGACGACGCGCCCGCGGGCACCCGGACCGCGCAGAGATATCCCGCCGCCTGCTCCACCTCGGCACTCACGCCGTTGATGCGGGCGCTCCAGCCCTCGTCATAGGAGACCGGCAGCAGAAGATAACGGTCCGCCGGAGCGTTCTGCACGTCGGCGAGCACGGTATACTTATCGGCGCGCAGCTCGATCCCGTACTGCTTCTGCAGCGCGGCGAGCTCCTTCATTTTGTCGACCGAAAGCATCCCGAAGGCAAACTCCTGCGTCATCGCGCCGTCGGAGAGAAGCCGGATCTCCACCGTGACCTGCTCCCGGCTGAAATAGCCCAGCTCCAGGCAGTTATTGTTATACTCCGAGGTGTAAAGGTCGTTATCGTCCTTATGATAGGACGGCACGGGAACCGGCTTGCCGTTGACAAAGATCCGCATGCTGTTCCACGCAGAGGACGGAGAGGTGAAATACAGCACCTCCAGCGCTCCCGCGGACAGCACATAGGTCAGCTTCTGCCCGTCGGAAGACTCTTTGACGATCAGATCCGACGAGTTCTCCGTCGTGCGGATCAGCGTTCCCTTCCCGCCGAGGGCACGGAAGATTTCATTCTGATTGCGGAAGATGATATTCCCGTTGCCCGCCACAGAGGAGGAAAACCCCATTCCCGGGCTGTCCGCCAGCATTCCCGCCGGCAGCACGTTGTAATTCTGATACAGCCGATAGCCGTCGTCGGTCTGCCCGATCTGCAAATAAAGGCCGCGGTTCAGCTCCCGTTTCGACACGGTTTCGGTCATGTTGAGCAGCGCGTCGGAAAACACGGTGCCGCCGCCGTCCAGCAGCAGCGTATAGGTGGTGCTGTACCCCAGCGCTTTGCGGGCGTTCTGGAGCTGGGCGGGAATCTGATGGGTCCAGTTGGAAAGGGCGCCGACGCCCATCACAAAGCCGTAATTGATATTCAGGCTCATATCCGGGTCGTGGATGCGCTGCAGAAGGCTGTTGTCCGCCTGAGAAAGAGCGGCGACCTCCAGCGCGGGGGCGATATACTCGGTATCGTGTTCCCGCCGCTCGTACCGCACGCCGGAGCCGGAGCCGATCGAAAACAGCGCCACCGGCAGGATCTGCGCCACGCAGACGAGAAAAACGACGGCTCGTTTGACAAAGGTCTGCCGGATCAGCAGAACCGCGAGGAAGGCGCACAGGCCGGCGGCGAACAGCAGCGCGGAAATCTTCAGCGCGTTCTGTGCACTCAGCGGTCTGCCGTTTTCCCCGCCCTGGGTCCCCGCCCGGTACAGCTGCAGATTTTCATACGCCAGCACCCCGATGAACGGGATCGCCAGCAGATATGCCAGCGGCTGCGGGAAGGAAAAATGCACCTCATCGCCGTTTTCATTGACGCAGTATGCCGCCAGCGCCAGCAGCAGAAAGATCGACGCAAAGCCGAACCGGTAGGGAAAATCCTTATAGGAGCCGAAATGCCACAGCATCGCGCTGCCCTCGATCACGAAGGGAAGATACAGGATCAGCATCGTGACCGCGGCGAACAGCGACACATTCCGGTGTTTTTTAAACCGGAGCATCAGCAGAAACACCAGCAGGAACGCCAGCTGCAGGAAGGAGAAGATCAGGGTTTTGAAGGTGTTCATCGTCGGCGCGGCGGAAAGGATATCCGTCAGCGTGCCGGTATAGCCGTAGCGGGAGGAGGAGGTCATCTGCATATAGCCCGGCACCAGCAGGAACATCGGCAGCAGCGCTCCCAGCGCGGTGCCCAGACCCAGACGGAACGCCGCCCGGCCCCGCTCCTGTTTTTCCATCACGATCAGAAGATACGCGCCGGCGACGAAAAACACGGCGATCAGCGCCATCACGCCCAGATACAGGCTGCCCAGCCGCGTGAGGAACACGCACAGGGCGTAAGGGAACACCCTGCCGCCGCGCATTGCCTTTTCGCAGTAATACACCAGCAGCGGGAACAGAATCACCACGTCCAGCCAGATGATATGCATATAGTAAAGAAGCACGTAGCCGGACAGCGCGTAGAGCGCGGAGAACACCACGGCGTAAACGCCCGGCATCTTCGGGAAGCGTCTTCTGAAAAAGAAGGCGGAGGTCAGCGCCGCGAAAAAGACCTTGACCAGCAGGAAAATGCCCATGAACGGCTCGATCCCGTCGCGGGGAACGAAATAAAACAGCAGGTTCAGCGGGCTCAGCAGCCCGTTGACCGCCGCGACGCCCGCCATGTTGACGCCGGCGCCGGAGAACCAGTCGAAGAACAGCGATTTGCCGCCGTGCAGAAAATCATACAGATGGTAGTACACCGGAATATATCCGTGGCACATATCCATAATTGCGATGCTGCCGCCGCCGAAGGGAAAGATCCCCTTGACCGCGAACACCGCCAGAAGCAGCAGAACACAAACCGCGCCGCCGGCAAAATACGGCAGCGCGTCTGTAAGTTTTCTTTTTTGAATGACGATCTCGTCCATTGAATCACCCTGAAGAGAAAATAAGAAGGCTCAGATCCCGCTGTCGTCCTCCGTAAAATCCGCATGAGTCGCGAGCTGCTCCGCCGCGGCGGTAATCGACGACAGCTCTGCGGCGGGCAGGGCAAAACGCTCTTCACCCACCGGGATGGGCTTCTGCTCGCCGAAGTTCAGGCGCTCCGCCTCGATCACCAGCGGCCGCTTCATCACGCGGGAGTTGATATTCAGCACATACTCGCCCAGAAGGCCGATAAACACCAGCTGGATGGATCCCAGAAAGAACATGCCGATCAGCTGCGGCGCGGTGCCCATGGGGTATTTATCCCAGTTGGTCAGCTTCAGGATCAGGTAAACGACGCCCATGATCCCGCTCATAAAAGCGATAAAGAACCCGATAAAGGTGGACAGGCGCAGGCCCATTTTCGTATAGGACGTGAAGGAAAGCATGGCGGCGTCGTAGAGGGAGAAGAAATTGTTATGGGTCTTGCCCGCCCGGCGCTCCGCCTGCTGATATTCGATATCCTTGCGCTGGAAGCCCAGCTCCGCAACGATCCCCCGCAGGAAAGGCTTGGAGTCGTCGATACCGCGCAGAACCTCGATAAAGCTCCTGTCGTAAAGGCCGAAGCCGGTGAAATGCTCGATCTGCTCCACGTCGCTCATCTTTTTGATGACCTTGTAATAGCAGGTGCGCAGGAAACGCATCAGTTTATTCTCACGGCTGGAGGTCTTGATGGCGGAGACGATCTTGTAGCCGTTTTCCCACTCGGCAACCAGCTTCGGGATCATCTCGACCGGGTCCTGAAAATCCGCGCACAGCAGGATCGCGCAGTCGCCCTGCGCCTGACACAGGCCGTAGTATGGCGAGTTGAACTGGCCAAAATTCTTGGCGTTGAAGATCGCCTTGATCTTCGGGTTCTCCGCGCACAGCCCCCGGATCAGGGGGCGGGTATTGTCCTGCGAATCGTTGTCGATAAACATGATCTCATAGTCGTACTGCGGCAGATTGGTCTTTATTTCGTTTTCGACCGCCTGGCTGATGGGGACCACGTTCTCCTCCTCGTTGAAGCAGGGGATGACGATTGTGATTTTCTTCATGGGAAAAACCTCCATATTCTAATGGATAAAGGACAATGGACGCTTATATATAATGGGGTACGGGGCAAAGCCCCGTCCTCAATTATTCATTATTCATTATTCATTATTCATTATTAATTTCATGCGCAAGGCACTGTTTCCGCCACCGGGCGGTCAGAGCGACGCCCTTTTCAAAGCCGACGACGGGCGCAAAGCCCGTGTCCGCCCGCAGCTCCGAGATATCCGCCTGCAGGAACATCGCCTGTCCGGGCGGGTACGGCAGCTCGCCGACGCCCAGCGGCGCTTCGGGGTCGACAACCTTTCCCAGCGCGGCGATATATTCCGCCAGCGTGCGGCGCTCGCCGCTGCCCAGGGGATAGATTTTGCTCTCCCGCGTCTTCTCGCCGATCAGATAAAAAGCTTCCGCCGCGTCGTCGCAGTAGAGAAAATCCCAGATCTGTTCGCCTTTTGTAAAGGCGGCGTGCTCTTTTTTCAGCAGCTTGTCGATCGTCGCGGGGATGATCGAATTCGGGATGCTCCCGACGCCGAACACGCTCAGAATGCGAACCCACACGTGGGTAAGCCCCAACTGATCGGCATACAGTCGCGTCAGCTTCCCCGCGGAATATTTCGCGATACCGTAGCCTGTGCGGGGCGCGCAGGGCGTGTCCGCGGTCAGGACCTCGGTCACGGGGCCGTATTCCGCCTGAGAACCCGCGCCGACGAATTTTTCGCAGCCCGTCGCGCCCGCGAGCTTTACGCAGTCGACGGCGTAGCGAAGATTGTCCAGCTGCAGATAAGGGTCGTCCCGTCCGCCGCCGAAGGTGCCCAGCCAGGCGAAATGGTAAAGCACGTCGCATTTTTCGGGGATTTTGTCCCTTGCGGCGTAGAACTCGGAGATATCCGCGTCGATCACCGTGACGAGGGGGTCGGTCAGCTCCCCGAGCCCCTCCGCAGTACCGGGCTTGCACAGGGCGTAAACCCTGACGTTCGCTTTTATGAGTCTTCGGATCAGCGCCAGGGCGATCATGCCCGTCGCGCCGGTGACGATTGCTGTTTGCATTTTAATATCCGTCCTTATAAAGCGCGAAGCGCTTCTCTTGTGTTTGCATTGCAAACACATATCGAATGCCCGCTTGCGGGCATATATCGAGTTGGCCGAAGGTCAACCTATCGAATCGCCGTCAGGCGATATATCGACAACGTCTGTCGATATGCGCCTGCGACGCAGGAATGTGCGTCATTCTTCGATCAGCGGAATATACATATTCCTCTGCAGCTCCTCGCGGGGCAGGAAGGGCGCGAGGTCCTCCAGCGGCGGGGAGAACAGTGAGCCGTCGGGAAGGCGCTTCGTCGCCGATTTCGGCTCGAAATTCTGGTCCGTCGTCACAACGATCTCGCAGAACGCATAGCCGGGGGTGTTCAGCGTGCGCTCAATCGCCGCGTCGAGCTCAGCGTTGCTTTCCGCCTTGAAATACGGATAGCCGTAGGCGGGCGCCAGCTTCGACATATCGGGGAAGGTCAGATCGCCGCTCTGGGGGCCGATGCCCACGAAATTGGCGTTGAACAGATTCGTCTGCGTCTGGCGGATCGAATGATAGCCCGCGTTGTTGATCATGAAGATCTTGATGGGGAGCTTGTTGGTGATGATGGTCTGCAGCTCCTGAATATTCATCTGCAGGCTGCCGTCGCCGGTGACGAGAATGATCTCGTCAGTGCCCGCGGCGCGGCAAGCGCCGATGGCGGCGGGCAGGTCATAGCCCATGGAGGCGATGGCGGAATTGATGAAGAAGCGCGTGCCTTTTTTGATCACGTAGGCGTGCGAGCCCACCACGCAGGCGGAGCCGTTGCCCACCACGGTGACCCGGTTCTCGGGCAGCGCGTCGGAGAGCTTTTTGATGAAGGCGTAGACGTTTGCCGGACGGCTTTCTTCCAGATGCTTCGGCAGTACGACCGGATAATTCTTCTTCCAGTCGCCGCACTGTTTCAGCCAGCTCTCGCCTTTGAATACCTTTTCTTCTTCAATACAGGCAAGCAGCCCGGGGATAAAATCCGCCGCGTCCGCCCACACGGGCAGATCGGGGTTCACGGTCTTCTTTTTCAGTTCTTCCGCGTCCACGTCCACGACGATCTTATACGCCGCCCGCGCCCAGGTCGTCCAGCTGTAGCCCACCTGACGGATGGACAGACGGCTGCCGATGCTCAGCAGAAGATCGCTGTTCTGCACGGCGAAATTGCCCGCGCGGTCGCCCATAATGCCCGCCCTGCCGGTGTAAAGCGGGTGGTCGTCCTCGATAAGGTCGATGCTGTCCCAGCCGGTGACGACGGGGATATTCAGTTTTTCGGCGAGCAGGCGGAACTGCTCATAGGCGCCGGACAGACGGATGCCCGCGCCCGCGTTGAGCACGGGACGCTCCGCGTTCCTGATTCTTTCGAGAATATCAAGATACAGCGCCTTTTCGGGCTTCGGGGGAAGGGTTTCGTCCTCCGCGCCGTCGTAAGGGTACAGGTCGTCCGTATCGACGTACGCGCCCTGCACGTTCAGCGGGATATCCAGCCAGCAGGGGCCGGGTCTGCCCTGCTTCGCCAGCTTCAACGCCTTTTCGAGACAGTATCTGATTTTATTCTTGTCGATCACCATCTCGCAGTATTTGGTCATGCTTGCGACGGCGGTGCAGATGTCGAATTCCTGGTCGCCCATGGCGCGGATGCCCAGGCCCGTCGAACGGGCGGTGGTATCGTAGCGCACCTGCCCGGAGAGGACCAGCATGGGGATCGAGTCCAGCCAGCCGCCCACCACGCCGGTGATGGCGTTGGTGCCGCCGGGACCGGTAGTGACGCAGACCGCGCAGAGCTTGTTTTCCAGCCGCGCATAAGCCTCGCCCGCGATGGCGCAGGCTTGCTCGTGGTGGTTATAGGTACAGTGCAGGCCCTTCTGATGCCCGAGGGCGTCGTTCAGATGCATCGCTCCCCCGCCGGTCACGGTAAAGACGGTGTCGATGCCGTGCTCAACGAGGAAGGAGGCGATGTATTCGGCAACTTTAATTTTCATAGCTTTTGCTCCATATTCATTATTATGAATTCGGAATTCGGAATTCGGAATTCGGAATGAATGACGGGGTTTCACCCCGTACCCCAATTATAGATTTCTGTTTAATACCAAACGGCACTTCTATCGGCAATCGTATTGTAAACTATACATTCACAAAATAATCTTTTAAATATACTGTTTTAAACCGCAACGAGCAACAAGGTTAAGAAGTATCGTTTCAGATCTTTGTTTTTGCGGTGATGATATATAAAAAGGCGCGAAGCGTTTATCAATCTCGATTTTCGTCTGAGAATACCGAAACATTTTATCCCGTTTTATTTACGCGCATATATAATCCGGATATGGGCGAAGCCCATCCGATAACTCCGAATTCCGAACTCCGAATTCCGAATTATCGTTATTGCCGCACAGCGGCAATAACGACCTTCGCCATATCGTCCAGCATCGCGTCGGTCATGCCAGGATAGACGCCGATCCAGAACGAGTCGTTCATGATACGGTCGGTATTGGAAAGATCGCCGACGACGCGGTAACCCTCGCCGCTTTTGCGCAGCTCGTCGAAGCAGGGGTGCTTCGTGAGATTCCCCGCAAACAGGTTGCGGGTCTGCACGCCGTGCCCCTCCACGTAAGACACAACCTTTTTGCGGTCCAGCCCTTCGCGGCAGGTCATGATGAAGCCGAACCAGCTGGGGTCGGAATTCTCGCAGGCGACGGGCAGGATCAGCTTGTCCGACACGCATTCGAGTTTTTCGCGCAGATACGCGAAATTGTGCTTGCGGCGCTCCACGAAGGAGGGGAATTTTTCCAGCTGCGCGCAGCCCACCGCCGCCTGCATATCGGTCGCCTTCAGATTATATCCGAAATGGGAGTAAACGTATTTGTGGTCGTAGCCCTGCGGGAGCTCGCCGAACTGCCCGTCGAACCGGTGGCCGCAGAGGTTGTCCTGCCCCGAGGCGCAGACGCAGTCGCGGCCCCAGTCGCGCATGGAGCGGACGATCTTGTTCAGCAGCGGGTCGTTCGTATAGACCGCGCCGCCCTCGCCCATCGTCATATGATGCGGCGGGTAGAAGCTGGATGTTCCGATATCACCGAATGTACCAACCATTTTACCTTTATATAAAGCACCAATTGCTTGGCAGCAGTCTTCGATTACATATAAATCATGGCGTTTTGCAATATCCA
>CACYHJ010000106.1 GCA_902774165.1 Oscillospiraceae bacterium | reverse complement strand
CACCGACACCGTGGCCGACGAAGGCACGAAGCTTGAGCACGTCTTCACGAATTACGTTTCCAACAACGACGCCACCTGCAAGGCGGACGGCACGAAGACAGCGGTCTGCGATCTCTGCGGAGAAGCCACCGACACCGTGACCGACGAAGGAAGCATCAGAGACCACCGCTTTACGAATTACGTTTCCAACAGCGACGCGACCTGCAAGGCGGACGGCACGAAGACGGCGGTCTGCGACTTCTGCGGCGAGGCGACCCGCACCGTGACCGACGAGGGCAGCCGGCTCGCGCACGTTTTCACAAATTACGTTTCCAACAACGACGCCAGCTGCACCGCCGACGGCACAAAGACTGCGGTCTGCGACCTCTGCGGCGAGGCGACCGATACCGTTGCGGACAAGGGCACAAAGCTCGGCCATGATCTGGGCGCGTGGACGGTTGTGACCGGCGCGACCTGCGAGAAAGACGGCGTGAAGACGAGAGAATGTTCCCGCTGCGATTACTCCGAAACGAAAGCGATCCCCGCCGCCGGCCATTCCTTCGGCGCGTGGACCGTAACGAAAGAGGCGACCTGCAGCGAGGCGGGCGAGCAGACCAGAACCTGCAGCCTCTGCGGCAAGTCTGAAACAAAGGTGATCGACCGTCTTGAACACAGCTGGGGCGAGTGGATCGACGACGAGGGCTCTGCCGCAACCTGCACGAGCGGAGGGAAGCAGCACCGCGAATGCGCGAACTGCGGCGAAGTCGAGACGAGGGATATCCCCGGCGGCTTCGGACATCACGTGGTGAACCCGAACCTCAGAGGCGAGGGCTACTGCGAGTATTGCGGCGAATTCCGCTGCGATCACTGCGAGGATATGGAAAAATTCGAAGAACTGGAAATCGTCGGCATCTTCTACCGCATCATCCACTTCTTCATTCATCTTGCGCATATGATCAGCTATCACTCCTGATCGGAAATGAACCCGGCGGCCCCGTCCTCAGGGCGGGACCGCTTTTATTGAAAACCATGCAAAAAGGAGCATAAAACATGGTGAAAGTGCTTACTTTCCTCTATCGGGCTGTCGCGATCGTTCTTGCGGGCTTCTATTTTATCGGTCTTCCCGTAAAGATAAAGGGCCGTCCGCTGGGCGATAAGATCACGGTCACCGCCCACGCCGGCTGTATGGAACTGCCGATGAACTCCGTCGAGGCGATGGAGGCGGGCGTCGCCGCCGGCGCGGATATCGTTGAATTCGACCTGCAATACACCGCGGACGGTACGCCGGTGCTCTCGCACGACAGACCTGCCGAGGACGCGGTTTGCGTGACGGTCGCCGAGGCCTTCGCGTTTCTTGCCGCGCATCCCGGCGTCCGGGCGAACGTGGATGTAAAAAGCACGGAATACCTTGAAAAGATCCCCGCTCTCGCCGCGGAGGCAGGCGTGACGGACCGGATCTTCCTCACCGGGCTTCGTGAGCATGATATCGAAACCGCCCGCGAAAAATGCCCCGGCATTCCTTATTATCTCAACGCAGGCGTTTCGGAAGACGACGATTTTGCGGCGCTGGCGAAAAAAACCGCCCGGCTCGGCGCGATCGGCGTCAATCTGTATTGGGAGGACGCGAACCCGAAGCTGGCGTCCGTGTTCCACAAGGCGGGCCTGCTGGTGTCGGTCTGGACGGTGGACACCGTGAATATCGCGCTTTTCATGGCGTTGACGGGCGCGGACAACATCACCACCAACCGCCCCGACCTTGTCAGCGCTCTGATTCGATGAAACGTCATAATCTATCTATTCCATCCTGAAAGGAGACCGGAGTTTATGAGGAAAATCATCGCGTTCTTTCTCAGCTTCGTTATGTTTTTCTCTACGGGGTTTTCCCTCGGCGGGTTCACCCTGAAGCAGGCGGCGGATATCGCGGGGGATCCCTATAATATCGCCGGGTGGGAGCTTGCGGGGCTGCTGATGCGCAAATGCAGCAGCCTTACCGGACACCGGCTTTATAATAAGACCGATGAAACGGAGATTCCCTATGTCTGGCCGGCAGCCTCCTATGCGGAAATGCTCGGCGACGCGTACCGGATGTTCCCCGCGAACGTCGGGCTGCGGATGCATTATACCGACGCGCTCACAAGGATTTTCGACAGTTATAAAGTGGAAAACGCGACCGTCGCCGCCCCGGGCGGGACTTATTCCGGCGTGACGTATTATAACGCGGTCTGCGGGCAGAAGGACGATTTTTTTTATGACGACAACGCCTGGGTCTGCATCCAGCTTCTGTTAGGATACCGGAACCTGGGCAGAAAGGATCTGCTCGACGCGGCGGAAAAGAACCTGGAATTTCTCTGGACCGGCCATGACGGCGCGCTGGGCGGCGGGATCTACTGGTCTTATGAATTCAAGAGCAAGAACGCCTGCGACAACGCGCCTATTGCCATCGCCGAGCTGCTGGCGTATCAGTGCACCGGCAAGGAGATCTATCTTGAGCGCGGCAAGCAGCTTTATCAATGGATGAACGACACCCTGCGCGAGGACGACCTGTTCAGCGACGCGATACAGCCTGACGGCACGGTCAGCCGCTGGAAGGGCGTTTATAACCAGGCGACGATGATTTACGCCGGCAGCCTTCTCTATGAGATCACCGGAGACCGTACCTATTATGACCTGACGAAGGCGACCGTGGACGCGACGGTCGGCCTGACGTTCGAAGCAGCCGAAACGGAGGACGGCGGGGAGCGTATTGTCATGCGCGAGAACCCGATCTTCAAGGCCTGGTGCGTCGGCTGGCTTGCCAGAAGCTATGTGAAATTCTTCGAGGTCGATCCGCTGAAAAATATTCTCCCGATGGAGCATCTGAAGGCGGTGCTGGACGACGAGCTGCAGACAAGAGATGAAGACGGCCTTTACGATCCCTTCTTCTGCTCGGGCGGCGAAGATGCGGAGAATTATACGGATCTGCTGTCCCAGTGCGGCGTCGCCTCGACATTCCTGTGCGCGGGATACTACAACGCCGTCCTGAAAGATGCGGCTGCGGACCCCGGCAGACTCACCGACCTGACCGGCGTGAGCAAAAGCACGGGCCTTGCGTATACCGTTATGGGCGATACGATCATGAACGCCTTTATCGGCAAATACTACGATAACGGCCGTCTGGCGGGCTCCTGCTTCTGGAGCGACGCGGAGATCATTGAAACGTTCCTCGACGCCTATGAACAGACCGGCAACCCGGATTATCTGTCCTATGCGCGGGAAACCGCCGAGAACGGGTTCCTGGGCGCGAAGGACGAAAACGCCGACTGGAGCGGCAATCAATATAACGACGATATCGCCTGGGGCGCCGTCGCCCTGAACAGGCTTTATCAGGTGACCGGCGAAAAACGGTATCTGAAAATCGCGAAAAACAATTTCGACCTGATGTTCGGGCGCGGCTGGAGCGACGACCTGGGCGGCGGCCTGTGGTGGAACGACGACAGCCGCGACAGGAAGACAAGCTGCACCCAGTGCCCGGCGGCGATCGCCGCCTGCCTTCTGAGCCGGAACCTGAAAGAGCCGGAATATCTCGACAAGGCGAAGCAGATCATGGCGTGGACGGTCAGGGAGCTTTTCGACCGGGAAAGCGGAAAGGTCTACGACGCGTACTGGACGGACGGCCGCAAGGACACGTGGGCGTTCACTTACACGCAGGGTACGTTCATCGGCGCCTGCATGCTGCTGTGGCAGGCGGACGGCTGCGTGACGTATCTGGACCGGGCCGACGCTGCCGAGCGCTTCACGTTCCGCGACATGGGCTACGACGAAAACGGTATTTTCAACTGGGAGATCCGCGACGAGTTCGATATCGACGGCTTCAAGGGGATCCTGACCCGCTGGCTTTACCGTTACGCCGTCGCGCGGAACGATATCCCCGCGCTGGAATGGCTCCAGCGGCACGCCGACGCGGCGTACAGCCACCGCAACAGCGAGAATATCATCTGCTCGGACTGGGCGCTGCAGACGGAAGACGGCAGGGAATACAATGTGTTCAGCGCGTCGACCGCGGTTGCGCTGCTGTTCAACTGCGAGCCCCGGTGGTAACAGCGCCGACGATCGGTCGATCTGATATTTTCGGACCGTACGTTTACGGAACGGTCCGTTGAATATGCCTCTCATAAAACCGCAAAGGAGGAGTTCTGTTGAAAACATGGCAAAAGGTCGTATTCATCGCGGTGCTTATCTGCTTTGTTTCCGCATCCATTACGATCTCACTGGTGTCCATTTCCCGCGCGCCGTATAAATACAGCGAAGAAACGGCGATCGGCGGGGATGAGACCCTGAACGGGTGGATCTTCTACGGCTTCAACGGCAACGCCGGCACGAAGACGCTGAACATCGACTTCGTCCGCGACCGGAACGGCAATGATCCCGATACGACGATGCCCGTGCTGGGCATCCGGGAATACGCGGTCAACGCGGATGAAAACGCGGAGGAGCTGCATATCGGCGCCACGGTCCGGTATATCGCCGAAACCGCCTTTTACAACGCGAAAAAGCTGCAGAAGATCACCGTCGACCCGGAGAATCAGTGGTTCAAGGACGTGGACGGCGTGCTGTTCACCAAGGACGGCAAAGAGCTGATCCTCTATCCCGTCTGCTACGGACAGCAGCCCACGGAGAAAGAGGACGAGTTTACATATCCCGACGCTTACGCCGTTCCCGACGGGGTGGAGCGCATCCGCTCCTTCGCCTTTCTCAAAAACGGGCATCTGCGGGACGTGACGCTGCCGGATACGCTCAGGGAGATCGGCGATATGGCGTTCTTCGACTGCGGGCGGCTGGGCTCTTACGATTACGACGAAGGCAGCGACGCTCTGCTCGGCACGGGCTTTACCCTGCCGGACGGCATTGAAAAGATCGGTTCCGACGCCTTCAGCAAGTGCGGCAATATCGCGCCCTGTCTTTATCTGTCCGCGTCCGTAAAGGAGATCGGCCATCACGCGTTCTTCTCCTGCGGCGGGATGAAAGAGATCCTGATGGGCGCCGCGGACGACTCCGGCATCTCGCTGGGTGAGGCCTGGCTGCCGAAGAACATCAAGGTCGGCGCCGCGTGGAAAGCGCCGAAGGCGCAGTACGGCAAAACGCGGAAGGACGCAGACGATCTGACCGAATCGTTCCGCGAAGAAAAACTGAACGGATTCAGAGAGGAGGCGCAGAAGAATGGCTAAGGAAAAAGGAAAGGTCAAGGCTTTTTTCAGGGACGTAAAAGAGCATTGGAAAACGCCCGCCCCCGGCAAATACGTGCCGTATAAAGAATATCTCTCCATCTTCGGCGCCGTGGGCGGCAACTACGCGCTCAGTTACGTTTCCGGCTTTCTGGGCTTTGCCCCCGGCTGCTATCTGGTGGCGTTCTATTATCAGATCCCCATTCTGACCTTCTCCGCCATCGGCACCTTCTTTATGGCGACCGGGTATCTCTGGAGCATCCTCGGCATGGGCATCGACGCGAACCTGGGTTTCCTACCGAAAAAGACGCAGGCGAAGTATTTCGCCGTCTATCTGAGCTTCGCCGCGCTGGGACTTGCGCTGATGATCTTCGATCTCTCCCGGTTCCTGCCGGAAACGGCGCGTCAGTTCCTTGACACCCACTGGGCTGGGCTCAACGCCTACAATATCTTCAAGATCTTCGGCGTTTACTTCTTCTGCAACGGCTGGGGCGGTTTCCGCGGCATCGTGATCCGTCGGCTGCTGCTGAAAAAATTCGGCAGATACAAGTTCTTCGCCTACGCGAACGTTGTGCAGTGCCTTGTGTTCGTGCTTTTGATCTGCTGGCTGCCGCTTTATAAGCTGCCCATGACCGAGCGCGTCTGGAAGCTCTATCTGCTGTTCTCCTTCTACGGCATGTTCGGCATCGTGGGCTCCCCGCAGGCCATCGCGGACAACATCAGCCCCAATCAGCAGGAGCGTCTGCTGGTGCGCTCCTTCCCGGTGAAGCTGAGCCACCTGATGCAGAACCTGATCAATTTCCTGATGCCCACCATCGCAGGCGCGCTGTTCGTGGACGGCATCACGGATCTGAACACCTTCAAATACCTGATCCCGATCTTCTACGTGCTCTGCACCGTGATCATGTTCCTGAACCTGAACAAGATCCACGAGCGTATTCCCGCGCCGCCCATCGAAAAGAAGCCCTACTATTCCTTCTGGACCTGCATCGGCGGCATTTTCAAAAACAAATATCTGTGGATCAGCAACATCGCCGGCCTGATGGATTCCCTGGGCAACGGTATGCTGAATATGAAAACGGTGCTGCTGATCTATACCTGGCGTGAAAAGGGGCTGTTCTTCTCCATCGCGGAGATCCTGCTGAAATTCGCGGGCACGCCCGGACAGCTTCTGGCTCCCTGGATCCGCAAACGGTTCCAGTATAAGACGCTGATGGTGTTCAAGCAGATCATCCTCGCGGTGCGCACGGTGATCTACGCTCTGGCGTTCCTGTTCCTGGGCAAGGTCCATTTCCTCGGCGGCCTTGTGATCTTCATTACCTACGCGATCTCGGACGGTCTGAAATCCGCGGTGGAGATCGCCCAGAACGATATGGGCGTGCGCGTGAGCGACTATCAGATGTATATTTCCGGCGAGCGGTTCGAGGGCTATCAGGGCATCATCGGCTGGTTCACCGGTCCCATTTCGTCGCTGGTCAGCCTTATTATCCCCATCATGTTCGTGGGCGTGGGCTTCACCTCCGACTGGGACGTTCTGTATATGGACGACGTGCGCGTCAAGTGTATGCTGATCGGCCTGTTCTTCGATTTCTTCGGGTATCTGCTTATCATGCTGCCGTATATCTTCTTCTGGGATTATACGGATGAGAAGCATCAGGAGGTCATGCGCGTCTTACAGGAGCGGGCGGACGCCCTTGCTGCGGAGAACGAAGGCGCAGCAGCCGCTTCCGGAAATGCAGACGCGCCGGACACCGCAATCATAACGGAACCGTCAACGTCGTCATAACGGCATAATAATTCGGAACAGAGTGATATTATGAGTATTCTTTCAAGGATCGCGGCTTTTTTCATGAGCATTGCGCTGGCTGTGACAGGATGGATCGGCTATCTGCCGCAGCATACGCTGAAAATCAACAGATACGATACGCATCAGACGAACGAGGGCTTCGGCACGTCCGCCGCCTGGTGGGCGCAGGACGTGTCCGACGAGGCAGAGGCGGAGCGGATCGCCGCGCTGCTGTTCAATAAGCAGACCGGCCTCGGGCTGGATATCTTCCGTTACAACGTGGGCGCGGGGGAAAAGGAAAACCCTGCGTCCGTGATCCCGAAAGCGAATCACAGGACCGAAAGCTTCTGGGTTTTCAACGAGACGACAGGCGAATATGAATTCGACTTCTCCCGCGACGCCAACGCCGTAAGGATGATGGACCTCGCCGTAAAAAACGGCGCGACAAAGATCATTCTGTTCTGCAACAGCCCGCATTTTTCCCTGACGGAAAACGGCAGGGCCTCCGGCAGCGCAGAGGAAGGCCGCTGCAATCTGCCCCCGGAAAACTACGGCGCGTTCGCTGATTATCTTCTGACGGTCGCCGAGCATTTCGCCCAGGAAGGATACCCGATCTACGGCGTTTCCCCCATCAACGAGCCCCAATGGGATTGGGGCGTCGAACGGATCAAGCAGGAGGGCTGTCATTATTCCCCGGACGAGGCCGTCGCGCTGCTGGAATGCTTCGCGACGCGGATGCGGGAGCGCGGAGACACGTTCCGGCTGCTGGGCCCGGAGAGCGGCAGCATGAAGAAGGACAGCACAGAATACGAAACAAAATTCTATGCAAGCGATATTCTGCGCGGCTTCTGCGACACCTATTCCGGCCATTCCTATTGGCTGGACGGCAATACAAAGGAGAAGAAAGCCGTCAGACAGCGTTTCGCCCGGAATTACCGGGGCCTTAAATTCGAGATGAGCGAATGGTGCGAGCTGCCGCAGACGCTCGATCCGCAGACGCTCGAAAGCGGTCTTCATATGGCGAACGTCATGTGGGAAGACCTGACGCTGATGGACGCCGTTTCCTGGCAGAACTGGACGGCTGTCGGCAGCGACGCTTTGCTGGATCACAGAAACGGCGAGCTGATTCAATATTACCGCTATTATATCATGAAACAGTTCGCGATGATCCCGATGGGCGCTGTGCGCGCAGGGGTGCTTGATTATCATCTGAAGGAATC
>CACYHJ010000105.1 GCA_902774165.1 Oscillospiraceae bacterium | reverse complement strand
GTTATAACTGTAGGTTTTGGTATACCCGTCTGCGTTAAGCACGTCCCGCAGGTCACCGGGAAGTTCAAGCGCCTCAAACACTTCCACGGCACTTTCGATCCCGTCGTCAAATTCCTCCAGATAGATGTAATAATAGGCGGTCACCCTGCACGACAGACCGTCGTCCGATACCTTGGCATAAGAAGGATGATCGATATCGCTGATGATCGTATGGAAGTCAAAGCTGTGCGTCTCACAGAATTCCTCGTCATCGTCCACCGTACTGTAACATCCGGGTTCCGCGCAGAATTTTACGGCGTTTCCGCCGACTCCGTCCAGGCCGGTGAGCAATAGCTCGCCGCTGCTGTTCAGGAGAGACAGTTTTTTATCCGCCCCGGCAACGTAAGCAAAGCCGTCGTCATACATTCTGCCGGAATAATAATAGGAAAAATCGATCACGGTCTCGCCGTCGGCGTTGATAAAGCCCCACCGGTCGCCCTGTCTGACGGCGCAGAGGCCGTCCTTGCTGAAGGAATTCACCTCGTCAAAGCGGCAGTCGACAACCATATTCCCGGCGAAATCAAGGAAGCCCCATTTTTCACCGCTTTTCACGGCGATCCGCTCCCCCGCGTTCTTCATTTCGTCGTAACCGGGGGCGGCCAGACTGACGCCGTCCCGGTCGATGAGGCCGCAGGCGTCGCCGACCTGAACGCCGATCACGCTCTCATTGCAGAACAACACGTCGTCATACTGCGCCGGAATCACCACAACCCCTTCGGAATCAAATACGCCGACCTTATCATCCTGCTCAAAACTGTACAAATAACGTTTGCCCTTCCCGTCCGGCGCGGCCGTCATGGAATCGTAGCAAATCGAAATATCGTCGTATACAGGGTTTACAACGTACGTTCCTTCGGCGTCAATCAGCCCGTATTTCCTCTCGTCGCCGCTCTGTACCGCAACAAACGCTCTGCCGTCCTCGTGAAAAAAGCCGCTGAACTCATACTGACAGGCGATTTTCAGCGTTCCCTGCGTATCGATATAACCGTATTTGTCATTCTCCTTCACGGAGATCCGGATTTCCGGGACTTCCGGATCCAGATCGAGAGACGCCATGATGCGGTCAATGCTGTCTTCCTTCCGGTATTGCGTATCGGCGACGCGGTTTCCGTCAAGATCAATGATTTTCATATAATCGCCGACAAAGACCATCGCCAGCCCGTTGCTCTGAAAACTGAACGCGTCGTCATACGCCATGGGAATTACCACTGCGCCCGTTTCGTCAATATAGCCGTACTTTCCGTCTTCGGATTCCCGCACCAGCGCGCGTCCTTTACAAAACGAATACGCCGCGTAATACTTCGGTTCGACGACGAAAGCGCCGTCGCGGTTGATATATCCGTAACGGTTGTCGACGCAGACGCTCGCAAGACCGTTTTCGGAAAAATCATCCGCATCCGAAAACTGATAATCGATCACGACGTTGCCTTTTTTGTCCGCATAACCCCATTCCCCGTTCTTACAGACCGAAACAAGATCCTCCGAGAACAGGTTATAAGCGTCTGCATCCGTTTTTTTCGCGCCCTTCGGCAACAGGAAAATCAGCGCCGCTGCAGCCCCCGCAACGACCAGAACAATCACCGGAATCAGGATTTTGAGAAGCATGCCGTTTTTTTTCTTTGCAGGCGCCGTCGGAGTCGCAGGAGCTGCGCCCGGAGTCTGGTTCGGCTGCGGGTTTTCCCAGGGGGCAAACTTCTGCTGCGGCGCGGGACCCGGCTGCGGATTCTGCCACGCGTTATTCTGAGCATAGGCCGCGGGGTCCGGCTGCGGATTCTGCCATGCGTTGTTCTGAGCGTAGGCCGCGGGATCCGGCTGCGGATTCTGCCACCCGTTGTTCTGAGCGTAAGCTGCGGGACCCGGCTGCGGATTCTGCCACGCGTTGTTCTGAGCGTAGGCCGCGGGATCCGGCTGCGGATTCTGCGGCGCGCCTTGCGGCTGCTGCGCAGGATCTGCGTTCAGCCCATACGGGAACTGCGAATTCTGATCCATTCCATTACCTCCGGCATTCATGTAGTCAAATCTCTACGATTTGCGAAAATCTGTTGATTTAAGGCAACACCGCACAATTCGGGCGTGCGGATTGCGCAGTAGATTTTTTCGTCAGATTGTACAGAGTCTCTGCAGGCAACCCGACGGTTGTCAAGGAGAATCTGTGCAAGATGACGGAACAAAGATCAAGCAAGACGCGCATTCGTATTTGTGCGGTGTTGCCTTAAGGATATCACATCAAAAAAAATATGTCAATATCTGTATATTTTATCAACATTTTTACAGAGAAACCGCATCGATATGCAATAAACGGCCGTGCGCAATGCACAGCCGTTCGGATTGGTCCGGCGCCGTCAGGACGTCGAATTGATAAACCGGATGTTCTTATCCTCACTGAAGGATTTCAGATTGTAAAGGATCAGGATATCGGTCACGTTTTCGCTTTCGATCAACGACGAAACCGTGCTGAGATAATACCGCAGGTCAAGAAGGATGATCGTCTCGTAATCGCCGCAGAGATAGGGAAGGAAGGAGTTTGCGTAGGAATCCTTGATCAGCAGCAGGGTCTTCCCGTTTTTCGTCGGCGTCTTCACCGTCATCCGGCTGTCGTTTCCGCCGAGGAAATAAAGGTATTTATCCTTGCCGGAGACCGACTCCGGGAAATAGATCGAGTCGTGCGTTTCGCCCTTGCTGTTGGTCAGCGCCGCATGCTTCGCGGCGTCGTACGCGGGGGCGGAAACGACGTCGCCCCGGACGCCGAAGAATCTGCCGAAGCGGGAATAGGTGGTGCCGAAGAAGGGCTCCGCGGCGATTTCCACCTGAAACGCCTCATACGGCGCGGCGGACGCTCCAAACGCCGCCCGGTACGCCGCGTAGGCGTAATAAGCGCCCAACGCGGTCCAGTGGTGATCGGTGCGGTAATAGATGTACTCATCCCGGTGTTCCGCCAGCGCGGCGCGGACGTCGACCACGCCGGGCACGGCGGCCGCCTTGTCCAGCAGCGCGTTCCCGTCGGCGGTCACGGCGAAGGCGGGAAGCTTGTCTGAGAGGATCTGCGTGGCGGTGGGCGCGATGACGGTTTTCACGTCAATCCCGTAATTCTGCGCGGCTGTCTGCGTAAATTCCGCAACCGAGGCGAGATTATCGTCAAACCCGGCGGCGCTTTTCTCGTCAAAGCTGTCGATCAGGTAACCGTCCTTCCCCCGGAACACGCCGTTGTTTTCGGTTTTCAGCAGCGCGCTCTCCGCAAGGGATTTGAGCGTCACCCAGCCGTCCCGCAGGACGAAGTGATCCGCGAGATACTCCGAGAGCTTCGACATGAACTCCCCGCTTTTCACGCTGTCAAACGACGCCTCGGGGAACACGGCGAGATAGCGGTTCTCGTTGTCGGAAAACTCTTTTTTCGGCAGGGCGATATTGAGAATGCAGATCACGGCGAGCAGCAGAGCGAACGCCGCGACGAAAATTTTGTTTTTCATACCGTTCCCCTCCGCTCAGAATCTGAAATAGATAAACGGATTGTAAGTGCTGTCCACAAGATAGGCGACGCACAGCAGGAAAAGCGCAAGGTACCACACCAGCTCAAGGACAAAGAACGCCGTTCTCTTGCCTTTGCTTTGGTTCGCCGCCGCGCGCGTTTTTTCCGCAAAGCGCACGCCCAGGGGCGTCGAGGCGACCCCGGCGATGAGAAAGCTGAGGGCGTTGGAGGAGAAATAATACATCGTTCCGCTGCCCGCCGCGCCGTTCGCGCCGAACATCGCCGCGAAATAGCCGAACAGCGCCTTGGTATCGTCAAAGGCGAACAGCACCCAGCCGAACAGCACCACCAGAAGCGTATAGACGTGCCCGACGAACGCGGGCGCCTTGTCGAGGATTTTTTTCAGGACAAACTTCTCCATGAGCAGCATCAGCCCGTAATACAGCCCCCACAGCACGAAATTCCAGCTGGCGCCGTGCCACAGGCCGGTCAGAAGCCACACGATCAGGATATTGCGGACCTGCTTCAGATTTCCTTTCCGGTTGCCGCCCAGCGGGATATAGACGTATTCCTTGAACCAGGTGCTCAGGGAAATATGCCATCTGCGCCAGAACTCGGTGACGCTGCGGGAGATATAGGGATACTCAAAGTTTTCAAGGAAGTGGAACCCGAAGATATGCCCCAGACCGATCGCCATGTCGGAATAGCCGGAAAAATCGAAATAGATCTGAAACGCGAAGGCCAGCGCGCCGATCCACGCGTCGGCGGCGGTGAGCTTATCGCCGGAGAGGGCGGAGATCTGCGACCAGAGAAAGCCCACGTTGTTGGCGATCAGCACCTTCTTGGCAAGGCCGGTGATAAAGCGCCGGATCCCCTTCGCCGCCAGGGCAAAATCCGTCGAACGGCGGTTGATCTCCTCCGCCACGGTGGAATACCGGACGATCGGCCCCGCGATCAGCTGCGGGAACAGGGAGATATACAGGCCGAAATTGAGGATATTCTTCTGCACCCCGGCGTTGTCCCGGTAGACGTCGATCACATAGGACATGGCCTGGAAGGTGAAGAAGGAAATGCCGATGGGCAGGGCGATTTCCGCCGCGGGGAGCTGAACGCCGGGGATCAGGTTCAGGTTCGAGATCACGAAGTCGGTATACTTGAAGACCCCGAGCATCAGCAGATTGCAGACGACGCTCAGGGCAAGGATCGTTTTTTTCGCCTTCGGCCGGTCGCGGAATCTGTCGACGCCGCGGCCGAACAGATAATTCATGCCGATGGACGCCAGCATGATCAGCACGTAGACCGGCTCACCCCAGGCGTAAAAAACAAGGCTGAAAACCAGCAGAAGCCCGTTGCGCATCTTCACGGGCAAAAGGAAGTAAAGAAGCGCAACGAGCGGAAGGAACAATGTGAGAAATTCGGTACTGCTGAAAACCATGGGATCAGAACAGGCCGTTGATGATTTCGGCGGCCGCCGCGTTGTTGCCGCTGACGCAGAACACCACGTAATCGCCCTTGGTGACGGTCACGGCGCTCTGAAGCTTCGGCACCTCTTTCGGCACGTAATCGGCGTAATCCTCCAGCTGAGAGGCCTTTCTCTCGTTGATGCCGTTGACGATCGAATTGACCGCGGCGGCGTTGGAAGCCTTGACCACGAGCACCTCTTCGGCAACGGCGGCGGTCGCAGCGTAATAGGCGCAATCCGCGACAGAGGCGGGATCAAGCCCGAAGACGCTGATGGCGCGCTCGGAGCCGGCGGAGACCATCTGCTCCTCAAACAGCTCGGAATGCGCCGCGATCTTCGAGGCGGCGTCCGCTGCGCTGACGGGACCGGTCGGCGTCGGCGCCGCGGTGGGAGCCGTGGTGGGAGCCTGCGTGGCGGGCGCCTGCGTCGCCGGCGCTTCGGTCGCGGGAGGCACCGTTGCCGGCGCTTCCGTTGCCGGAGCGAGGGTTGTGGGCGCTTCCGTGGTCGGGAGCGTGGTAAGAACGGCGGACTCCGCGGTGGTTTCCGTGCTCAGAAGCGCGGTTTCAGTCCCGGTGGTAAGCATCGTGGATTCGGTGCTGATGACGCTCTGCGTCACGTAAAGCGTCGTGGTCGCGTCTGAGGTGACGCCGTCGCCCTCGCCTTTTTTCTTGCAGGAGGCGAAGGAAACCGCCATGGCAAGCGTGAGAATCACGCAAAGAACAGAAACTCTGATTTTCATTGTTTTACCCCTTCTGTCTGTCAGTAATATATTTATACGGTCTGATACATCCAGTCAAGCCAGATCTTGCAGTATTTCGCGCCGAAATGGATACCGTCGCTGGCAGCTTCATAAGGCAGCTGGCCGTTTGCGTCGGTCATGACGGGAGACGGGTCGATATACCGCACGCCCTCCTCGGCGGCGATGCGCTGGATCACCGCGTTCTTGTTGCGGACCGCCGTCATCGTCGTGGCGTAGCCGTTGGCGCGGGATCTGCCGTCGTTCACGGGGGTGATCGCGTGGGCGAGCACCTCGGAACCGGGCGAGCGCTGCTTCACGCCCTGAATGATTTTGCGGTACATCTCGCCCCAGGCTTTGTCACCGTAGGTGAGGTCGTTGATGCCCAGCAGGATGATGACCTTATCGTAACCCCGGCCGGTGACCTCGTCAATGATGTACCGGGAGGAGCCGGAAGCCTTCTTGTTGAAGATCGTGTTCGCGTGCAGGCTGACCTTGCCGTAGAAATCGACCTTTTCGGCGGAAAGGTGGATCGCGAGGGACGCCACGATGGAGTCGCCGATCACCGCGATTTTCGGTTCCGAGCCGGTTCTGCCGGTCTGCGAGATCCCGTTGCTGCCGAAGTTGTAGATTTTGCCGTCGATGATCTTCTTGCCCAGCGCCATCACGCCGTCCGCCGCGAAATAATACCAGTTGCCGGCAACCTGCTGCCAGCCGGTTTTCATCTCGCCTGAGACGAAGAAATAGCTCTTGCCGCCGAACTGTTTGATGCCCTCGCAGAGCAGGCCGTTGTCGAACCAGAGATCGGAGCCGTCGATACGCACCTTGCCGTTGGCTGCCGTACCGTCGGAATTGATATAATAGTACTTCCCGCCGAAATTCTGCCAGCCGCTCACAAGCGCGCCGTTGCGGAACCCGTAGGTTATCTTGCCGACAGCCACGATGCCGTCCGCGCCGCTGCCGTCGGAGGAGAAGTAATACTTTTTGCCGCCGACCTCACGGAAGCCGGTCAGGGCAAGCCCGCGGTCAAACAGATACGTCTTTCCGTCGACCGTCGTCAGGCCGCTCACGCCCTTGCCGTCCGCGCCGAAATTCGCCGCCGCGCTGCGGTACATGGAAAAGCCGGTGGTCATCAGGCCGGTGCTTTCGTTGAACAGATAGCCGTCCTCCCCGATCAGGCGATAGCCGCGGGCAAGCGCGCCGTATTCGTCAAAATAATAGCTGCCGCCGTCAACGCCGCCGAGGAACCCGGCCGCGTTCCGCTCGTCCTCGAAAACGTAGTATTTATCCAGTTTCGCGCAGTATCTGAGCGCCATGCGCGCGTCGATCGCCTTGAGCCTGCCGTCGCCGTCGAGATCGAACGGCTCAACGTTCTCCGGCGCGGGGGCGATTCTCGCCGCGACCCGCAGCATACCCGCCGCGTCGGCGGAGTTGAATTTGCCGTCGCCGGTGATATCGCACATCAGCTTTTTCTCATACAGCGTCGTCTGCCCGCTTTCCGTGACAACCGTCATTGTGCTTGCCGTGTCCACGGTGTAATTCTTCGCCGCGTCCGCCGCAAACGCAAGGCATCCGAACACGGATGAGAGGCAGACGACAAGGCAAAGGATCGAGCAGATTCCGATGATCCTGCTTTTTGTTTTTTTCATTCCAGACGTTTCCCTTCTTGTCGGGAATCATCGTCGACAATCCCCGACTTTTTTCTCACAATATCATATCATATTGCATCGGCCGGAGTCAATCCCTGATTTATAAAATATAAATAAAAAAGAGGCCAACGGTTTGTCGAAAACATAAAACGACGCGCCCCCCGTAAAGGAGCGCGTCGGTCGGTTCGGTTTTCGGCGGAGGTTATGCCGCGGCGTCCGCGGGGCCTTTGTCAAGCCAGGAACGGAACCCGTCGGCGACCTTCATGAGCGCAACTTCGGAATAGATGTCGGACTCGATGAAATCCACGCCCAGGCTCGCGCAGTAAAGCACCACGGTGTTCAGGTTCGCGGTCCAGCAGGCGACCTTCAGCCCCTTGTCGTGGAACAGCGCCACGGTCTCTTTGGTCAGGCCGGTATATTCCATATCAATATCAAAACCGTATTCCAGCGCCTGATCCACCAGCTGATCGTGTTCGTTGCAGGTCAGCATGATTTTAAGGTCGGGGAATTCTTCATGGGCGGCGACAAGATTCGAGAACTCGAAGCTCTGCAGCTCGCACATGCCGAGGTCGTAGATCTCGCCCGCCATGGTAAACGCCTCGGTGATCTTCTGGGCCGGCCATTCGCCCTTCAGCTCGATGAAGCAGATCATATTGAACTCTTTGCAGATCTTCAGGTATTCTTCAAAGGTGCAGATATCCAGCTTTGTCGAAGTTTTCTTGTTTTTGATATGCTGCGCGGTCAGCTCCGCGTAAGTGTGATCGGAAATATCCATCTCGGTGCCGTCTTCCATCTCAATGGAGCCGCCGTGGCTGAGCACGAAAACGCCGTCCTTTGTGATGCGCCCGTCGGTCTCGACGCC
>CACYHJ010000104.1 GCA_902774165.1 Oscillospiraceae bacterium | reverse complement strand
GGCGACGCTTCCCGCCGCAAAGTGTCTGGAAGCGCAGAACGTCACCCTGACGGCGACTGTCGCCGCAGAGGACAGCCTCGACAGCGAAGAGCACAGCGATACCAAAGACGTGACGGTTGCCGCCGTCGGCTCCCATGCGTGGCGGTTCGTCGACATCACATGGTCGGGCGACAATGTGACCGGCTATACTGCCGAAGCAAACTACGTCTGCACCGGCTGCGGCGCGACGGATACCGCGGATGCGGAAATCGACCCTGCAGCGCTCCCCGCCGCAAAGTGCACAGAGACGCAGAACGTCACCCTGACGGCGACCGTCGCCGCGGCGAACAGCCCTGACGACGCGCCGCACAGCGATACCAGAGACGTGACGGTAGCCGCCGTCGGCTCTCACGCGTTCGGCGAATGGTCCGTGACCTCCCCTGCGACCTGCAAAAAGAACGGGACCGAGATGCGCAGATGCGCGGTCTGCGGCGAGACCGAAACGAGAAGCATTCCCAAGACGAACGCGCATTCTTTCGGCGCGTGGACCGTCACGAAAGAAGCCACCTGCACGCAGGCGGGAGAACAGACAAGGAAGTGCTCCGTCTGCGGCAAGACCGAAACAAGATCGATCGCTAAAACCGACCACGCATGGGGCGAGTGGGTCAACGACGACGGGTCAGCCGTGACTTGTACCTCGGAAGGTACGCAGCACCGGGAGTGCGCGAAGTGCGGCGCCGTCGAGACAAGGAATATCCCCGGCGGTTTCGGACATCATATCGTGCATCAGAACCTGCGCGGCGAGGGCTGCTGCGAATACTGCGGCAAGTTCTTCTGCGAACTCTGCCCACTCCTCCCGCTGGCCGAGGACCTCGGCTTCCCCGGTATCATCTTCCAGATCGTCCATTTCTATATCCACCTGGCGCACATGATCAGTTATATTACCTGATCCGTATAACAAAATATGAGGGGCTGTAAAGAGTCCCCGAAAAAGGCTGCAGGCTCACCTTGCGGAGGGAATGCAGTCTTTTTTCGTGTTATGAAACGTCTGTGACCGCGCGGAGGGCAGCCGAAACGCCAATAAAAAGGGAATATCAATGCTGTGCATGAATCAGAACTGCGTGCTCTCTCTTTAAAACGCTTTGCACCCCCTTTCCCCGAAATATTCACTTTACATTTTTCCGAAAAGATGATATATTGAAATTAACAATTCCGTCGGACGCAAAAAACGTCGGGACGATAAAAAAATCGGGAGGGAATCCGATGGTACAGTTTCTGACTTATATTTATCTCATATTCGTACTGGTGTTCAGGACGGTCTTTCCGTTCTCCGCTCCGGTGAAGAACGTCACCGTTCCCGACACGGGCTCGCTTACGGCGACGGACGCGCTCGGCCGGCAGGCCGTGACCGCCGGAGAAAGTGAAAAGAAGGTCGGTATCTTCTATTTTCTCTGGCTCGGCGAACACGGCACTTCGGGTCCCTATAACAATACGGAGTTCGTCGAGGCGCATCCCGACGCGATCGAGTCCTCCGAAAAATGGATGGAATACGGCGGCGGCGGGTATGGCGCGTTCCATCACTGGGGTGAGCCGCTGTTCGGCTATTATCTGAGCTCCGACAAATGGGTCATCAGCCGTCACTGCCAGATGCTGACGGACGCGGGCGTCGATTTCATGGTGTTCGACACCACCAACGGCTACCCGTATCTCGAACGCGTGCTGGATCTGATCGACGTCTGGTACGGTTATTATGAGCAGGGATGGGACGTGCCGCAGCTGGCGTTTTATACCAACGCGGGTTCCGGCAACGTGATGAACCTGCTCTATGACCGGCTTTACAATAACGAGGAGCTGAAAAATACGTATCCGAAGCTCGACGAGCTCTGGTTCCGTATGAACGGCAAGCCGATGATCGTGGGCAACGCGGACGACGAGAATCTGCGGCCCGAGGTGAACGAATACTTCCGCGTCAAGGAGGTACAGTGGCCGACGGATCAGAAGCACAGCGACGGTTTCCCGTGGATGGAATTCGGCACTACGCTGAATACGATCGGCGCGTATTATAAAAACTCGTTCAAGGATGAGAGCATCATGAACGTTTCCGTGGCGCAGCACTGCGATACCTGCCGGTTCAGCGCCTCCGCCTGGTACGGCGGCAACGACCACGGCAGAAGCTGGCACGACGGCAAAAAGGATACGGGCGAGGGCGCCGTGCTGCACGGTTATAATTTCGCCGAACAGTGGGAATACGCCATCAAGCTGGATCCCGATATCATTTTCGTCACCGGCTTCAACGAGTGGGCGGCGCAGCGCCTGCAGTTCGTCGATAACGAACCCATCGGCTTCTGCGACAACTGCGACACCGAATATTCCCGGGATCTTGAGCCCTCCGCCGGCATCCTCGGCGACAATTACTATATGCAGATGGTCGATTATATCGCGAAATTCAAGGGGACAAGAGACGTGCTGCCCCGCGGAGAAGAGACCGTGATCGACGTAAACGGCGATTTTTCCCAGTGGGACGGCGTGAACGCCGTTTACAAAGACTACCGCGGCGATACCGCGGACCGGGACAGTGCGGGCTTCGGCAGCCTGCGGTATACCGACGATTCCGGCAGGAACGATATCGTTCTCGCAAAGGTCGCGGAAGATAAGGATAACCTGTATTTCTATGCGGAGACCGACGGCGATCTCACTTCTCCGGCGGATACGGGCTGGATGACGCTGTTTATCAACGTGAACGGCAATGAGGGTTATGATTTCTGCATCAACCGCACCTCGCCCGAAAACGGAGAAGCGTCGGTGGAAAAGATCAACGGCGACGAGCGCACCGCGCTCGGGAACGCTGCGATCAGATATGAAGGCAGTCGCCTGATGCTGCGAGTGGAAAAGTCGCTTCTCGGCTTTGCCCCCGGCGCGGACGCGACCCTGAGTTTCAAATGGGCGGACAATTACACCGACGGCGACGTCTATTCTTTCTATACCCGCGGTGAGGCGGCGCCTTTCGGCAGGATGAACTGGGTCTACTCCGGTATTTACGCAAAGAAATAAACCGGCAGACCGCATATCTTTGTTTTCGGAGGCGTGTATATGTATCTCTATCAACTGTTCGTCAAGCTCGGACTTATCTTCACGCTGCTGTTCCAGGCCTGCTTCGGCATGAATCCGCAGGTGAAGCTGAACACGGTGCAAGAAACCGGCTCTCTTGCCGCGACGGACGCGCTCGGCAGATCCGTCGTCACCGCGGGAGAAAGCGAAAAGCTGGTCGGCGTCTTTTATTTCCTGTTCAACGGGGACGGCGGCGAAAACGGGCCATACGATATCACGAAGATCATCGAAAACGACCCCGAGGCTTATCTCTCCGGCGAGCGCTGGGAGGCGGCGGGCGGCGGACCGATCACCGCTTCGCACCACTGGGGCGAACCGCTGTTCGGCTACTATTTTCAGACGGACAGATGGGTGATTTCGCGCCACTGTCAGATGCTCACGGACGCGGGGGTCGATTTCATCGTGTTCGACACCACCAACAGGGATATCTATTACGACAGGATCACCACGCTGATCGACGTGTGGTATTCGTATTATCTCGAGGGCTGGAACGTGCCGAAGCTCGCATTCTACACGAATACCGACTCCGGCGAGCGGATGAATCTGATCTATGACGCGTATTATCATAACGATGAGTTAAAGGCGAAATATCCGCGCCTCGACGAGCTCTGGTTCCGGTGGGACGGCAAGCCGATGATCGTGGGAAACGAGAACAGCGGCGAGCGGGATGAGGTCAGACGGTATTTTCGCATCAAGGATTCCCAGTGGCCCAGCACCGACGACCGGTGGTCAAAAAAGCCGGACGGGTTCCCGTGGATTGAATTCATCAATCTCGAGACCCTGAACGCCTATTACAAAAGCTCCCCGAAGGACAGAAGCACCATGAGCGTCTCCGTGGCGCAGCACTGCGATACCGTGCATATGAGCGCCTCTGCGTTTTACGGGCAGAACGACCACGGCAGAAGCTGGCATGACGGCGCGAAGGATACCTCCGAAAACGCCGTGCTTTACGGCTATAATTTCGCCGAGCAGTGGGAATACGCGATCAAGCTCGACCCGGACGTCATTTTCATCACCGGCTTCAACGAGTGGTCGGCGATGCGCCTTTCGGACGAAGACGAACCGCTCCTTTTCTTCGACGAGTGCGACGCGGAGTATTCCCGCGACGTGGAGCCGGCGAAAGGCATTCTCGGCGACAATTACTATATGCAGATGGTGCAGTATATCGCGAAGTTCAAACGCAGTACCGCGGCGCTCCCCCGCACAGGCAGCGTCAGCGTTGACATTTCGGGCGGTTTCTCTCAATGGGAAGACGAAAAGATCACTTCTGTTTACCGGGATTACCGGAACGATACCGCCGACCGCGACCATCCCGGCTACGGAGAATATTATTATACCGATACCTCCGGCAGGAACGATATCGTAAACGCGAAGGTCTGCGAGGACGCGGAGAACTTGTATTTCTATGTCGATACCGCCCGGGCGCTTTCCCCGTCGACGGACGAGGGCTGGATGACGCTGTTCCTCAACGTCAGCGGCAAAGAGGGCTATGACTTTGCCGTGAACCGCACCTCTCCCGCGGACGGGAAAACGGCGGTCGAAGCCGTCGCGGAAGACGGGTACAGCCGCGTCGGCGAGGCGGAGATCCGTTTCGAAGGAAATAAACTGATGCTGCGCGTCGCAAAATCCCTTCTGGGTTGCGAATCCGGCCCGGACGCGCCGCTTCAGTTCAAATGGGCCGACAATTACACCGACGGCGACGTCTATTCTTTCTATACCCGCGGCGACGCCGCGCCTTACGGCAGACTGAACTTTGTATATAACGGCATTTCCGACGGGAAATGATCCCGGCCGGAGAAAAAACGGCAAACCGGGCAGACGGAGGGCGTCAGCCCCCGCTCCGCCCGTTGCGCCGTACATACGGTTCCCGTATACGGCGCCGCAGAACGACAGAGGTTGCTGCAAATTTACTGAGATTATAAGCAAAAGGGTCGATCCATCCCGGTCGATCCTTTTTTCGTCTTCCCGCGATAATCATATTGCTTTTTATGATAAAAAAGTGTAAAATAATGAGGAAAGAAACCAACAGATCATGAAGTGCGGCGGTGTGCTGTGATGAAAAAACGATTTTATCAGAAATTATATACGCGCTGATCATCACGGTCGTTTTCGGTTCGGTCTTCGCGCTGACCGACGGTGAAATCAAACACAGGCTCCTTTCGCCGGAGGCGTTTGAAACGACGCCCTGCGACGGCGTATGCCTTGTGGAACTGAAACGCGTCGAGATCTACAACGATCGGCTGTACGGCCCGGAGGATTTTGCGGACGAAAAACAGGAGGCAGCCGCCGAAAAGCCCGATTACGCGCATTATCTGACTTACCGCTTCTTTGTCAATACAACGAAGGGAGAATCCTACGGCTTTTTCAGCTCCAAGTCGGACTATGCCATGAACGTGTATGCGGACGGCGCGCTGATCGCCGCGACCTGCGGCGACGAAGGGTATACCGGCGACGAATTCTGCTCTGTGTGCGGCGCGCGCCTTTCCAAAGGTGAGATCATTCAACCCACCGGCGAGCACCAGACCGAGCTGCGCGGCGCGAAAGCGGCCACCGCCACCGAGGACGGCTATACCGGCGACGAGGTCTGCACTGTCTGCCATCAGACGGTCCGTACCGGTAAAGTGATCCCCGCCACCGGCGCACCCGTGCAGCAGGGCGGCAAGATCCACGGCGACGCCTGCTTCTGCTATGATTTTACCGGCGACAGCCTGGCGGCAAACATCGTCCGTTTCCTGTGTGCGTTCCTCAATTTCGTTGTGACGATGCGCGCCGCGCTGGGAGTATGATCGTCTGCAGATCGTATTGATACAGCATAAAAGGGGCTGATGTATCAAGCCCCCGCAAAAAAAATGGCAGGGCAGCCCGAAAGGGTTGCCCTGCCGCGGCTTTCATCGCATCGTTTCATTACGACAAAAACGGTCTTTATTCTTGCATTCCCGGGTAAATTAGGGTATAATCAAATTAATAAATCGGAACGAAAAACATTGAGAGGAGTTACAGATATGAAAAAAACGATGATCGGCATTCTCCTTGCGCTTGTGCTGCTCTTCACGTCGGCGGCGCCGGCGCTGGCTTTCGCGGCGGACGGCGCTCAGACGGGGATCGCAGCGGACGAGCCGGCGGACGCCGACGCTGCGGCGCAGGAACCGGCGACGGACGGAGCCGTCCCGGAAGACGTCCCGGATCAGGCCGCTGACGAAAAAACCGAAAGCGGGTTTGTCCGCTTCTTCCGGAACCTGTTCGACTGCATCAGGCGTTGGTGGGACCGGATGGTCCAGCATTTCCGGGTCGGAAAAGAAGGAGTGAAAAATACGCAGATGCAGAACGCGATCCATATGCTCAAGTCCGTCACCGATACCATCGGCGACAGCTTTATCATCACCACCGAGGACGGCAAGGTCATTGTGGTCGACGGCGGCCAAAAAAGCGAAACGCCCTATTTCGTCGAATACCTGAAGGCGGCGACCGGGATGAAAAAACCGCATATCGACGCATGGTTCCTGTCTCATGCCCACGACGACCACTGCGAGGTCTTCCTTGAGGTGGCGGAGCATTACGCGGATCAGGTGACCTTCGACAAGGTCTATGCTAACTTCCCCGAAGCGTCCTTCTACGACGGTTACGACGAATGGGCGGTGCAGGTGATCACCGATTACAACCGGCTGATGCCCCTTTATGAGGGCAAGACCGCCGAGCTGGCGGAGGGCGACGTTTTCAGCGTCGGCGCGGCGAAATTTACGGTTTTCTATACCTTCAACCCGGAGTGGCGCAACTGCAACGAGGGCTCCACCATCATGCGCATGGATCTGGGCGGCACAAGCGTGATCTTCAACGGCGACGCGGGCGTAAACGCGGGCAATTACGTGGTGGAAAAATACGGCGGTACCGGGCTTCTCGACTGTGATTACTGCAAGATGTCGCACCACGGGCAGGACGGCGTAGGCAGGAATTTCTACGAAGCCGTGAATCCCGAGGTCTGTCTGTGGCCGACGCCCACCTGGGTCTATGAAAACACCAACGGCAATCTCACAACCTTCGAGACCCGCGCCTGGGTGGCGGACCTTGGCGTGAAGCGCGAATATAAATCCTTTGAGGGATCGCAGGTGATCCCCATGAAGCCCCGGATCGTCACCACCACGGACGTTTTTGAGGACGGCTACCCCGCGGAAACCGCCGTCGACCGCCTTGCCGCGCTGGGCTATGAGGGCATTGATATGGGCTTCGACTACTGGGTGTTCGACGGCTCGCCCTTCCTGGGCGACGATTATCTTGCCTGGGCGCGGTCCCTGCGGGCGCACGCCGACGAGGCGGGCGTTCCCTATACCCACGCCCACGCGCCCGGGGAGGCGGACGACTACGATTATGCGGTCCGTTCGATCCGCGCCGCGTCCGTTCTCGGCGCCCGGTATCTGGTGGTCCATCCGGTGTTCAACAGCAACGGGACGACGATCAAAACGAAAGCCCGTTTCATCGCCGTCAACGCCGCAGCCATCAAAAAGCTGCTGCCGGTGGCACAGGAGTGCGGCGTTGTGCTGGTCTCCGAGAACATTCTCTGGGGCGCGTCCGCGGATCCCCGCATCATCGCGGATCTTGTGAAGCAGGTGGGTTCCCCGTATTTCGGCTGGTGCTTCGACGTGGGCCACGCCTGGTGCAGCGGCTACGGGCCGGAAATCCTGCGCAGCTGCTCCGTCGCGCCTCTGTCCGTGCATATTCAGGATAACGACGGCACCGGCGACGGGCATCTGATCCCCGGCGACGGCACGATCGACTGGGATGAATTCATCGACGCGCTCAAGGCGGTGCATTATCTGGGCGACTGCGTGCTGGAAGCCCATCACCAAAGCCTCTGGGCGCCCGACGCGGAGCGGGACGCGATCCTTGCCCGGCTGTTTGACGTCGCAGTCGGGCTGCGCGGCAAAATGATGTAAGACGCTCCGGATCCCCCGCACGGGAACGGCGTTCCCGGATTTCTTTGCAGGAGGATATCGTATGGATTACAAGATCCACGTTGCCTATGGGTTCCATGTCAACTGCTATCATTCCTACCGGGGCGATACCTGCGACGAGCGGGGCTTCGGTTCGGATATACGCATCATCCGCAAGATTATCTCTACCCTCGACCGGCTCA
>CACYHJ010000103.1 GCA_902774165.1 Oscillospiraceae bacterium | reverse complement strand
TGCGTGCTGGACTGGGGACGGGTCTGCACGCCCTACAGCCTTGTGTGGTACTGGGGCAACGGCTCGACGTATCTTGCGGACGAAAACGGCGAAAAGCATCTGTTCGGCTTTGAGATCACGTGGGGCATCGGCGACGAATCGAACGCCACGGAGACCTGCATTTTCTACGACGGGAAAGCGCACAAATTCGACGCGGTGGACGTGGAAGTCTTCCCCAAACCCGACAGATTCCTGCAGCCGTGGCATTTTATCTCGCAGGACGGCAGGTTTGACATGACCATGACGCCGGTCTGCGACCACCACGGCGACACCAACGCGCTGGTGATGCGCATGCACACCCATCAGGTCCACGGCAGGTGGAGCGGACACGTCACACTGGACGACGGAAGAGTGCTTGAGATCAGGGATATGTACGCCTTCTGCGAGTATGTGGAAAACCGGTGGTAAAAACTGTGAATATCTTATAAAAATATTGCATTTCTGATGCGATATATGGTATGATTATACCATCGAAATATCCAAAGGAGCAATACCGATGAAATTACGCGCGCCGAGCATTCCGCTCATTACCGTTGATCCCTATTTCAGCATCTGGAGCAATTCCGACCGGCTGACCGACAGCAGGACCACCCACTGGACCGGCTACCCGCAGCCGCTGACCGGCACGGTCTATATCGACGACGCGCCGTATCTGTTCATGGGGCAGAAGGAGGGCGTTCCCGCCCTTGAGCAGACCTCGCTGGAAATCACCGCCTGCACCACGGCGTACGCCTTCCGGAACGAGAAGATCACGCTGACGGCGGAGTTCACCTCTCCCCTGCTGCTGGACGACCTTGAGATCGCGTCCCGCCCGGTCTCTTACCTGAAAATAAAAACCGCCGGCGCAGACGGGCTGCGGCACGCGGTAAAAATCGAGATCGTGATGGACGACAGCGTCTGTCTCAACCGGAAATTCCAGTATCCCACCGAATACCGGACCCTTGCGGTACCGGGCATGACCGGCGGCAGAGTCAGCGCGAAAAACCAGCATATTCTCAACCGCAGCGGCGACAACCTGCGCATCGACTGGGGATACGCCTATCGTAGCACAAACGCGCCGGACGCGAAGGCCGACTGCATTGAATACAGCCACGAATACGGAATTCCCGCCCACGACGTCCGGCTGACGGTCTGCGGCGAGGAAGCGCTGTTCGCCTTCGCCTATGACGACGTGCGTTCGATCCAGTATTTCGGCGAGAACCTGACTTCCTACTGGAACCGCGAGAGGAAAACGATCCTGACCGCCGCGGCGGAGGCGTTTGCCGATTATGAGCAGATCAAAGCCCGCTGCGACCGGCTGGCGGAGGACCTGCGGGCGAAATGCGGGAACGAAAAATACTATGAGCTGCTGTCCCTCGCCTACCGGCAGGCCATCGCCGCCCATAAAATCGCCGTGGACCGGGACGGCGAGGTGCTGTTCATCTCGAAGGAATGCTTCTCCAACGGCTGCGCGGCGACGGTGGACGTGACCTACCCCTCCATCCCGCTGTTCCTGCTGTACAATCCGGAGCTTGTGAACGGCATGCTGCGGCCGATCTTCAAATACGTCCACTCCGGCGAATGGTATTATGATTTCGCGCCCCACGACGCGGGACAGTATCCGCTGGTGAACGGACAGGTATACGGCGATCAGACGTGCCCCGAAAACCAGATGCCGGTGGAGGAATGCGGTAATATGCTGATTACGGTCACCGCGGCGGCGCTGGCGTCAAAGGACCCGGGCTTTGCGCAGAAGCACTGGAACGATCTGCAGAAGTGGACGGACTTTCTGATGAAATACGGTCTCGACCCGCAGAACCAGCTCTGCACCGACGATTTCGCCGGGCATCTGGCGCACAACTGCAACCTGGGGCTCAAGGCGATCATGGGCATCGCGGCATTCGGGATCCTCAACAAGATCTGCGGCGTCAAGAGCGAGGCGGAAAAGTATTTGCAGATCGCCCGCGACATGGCGGCGGAATGGATCAGAAACGCCCGCGACGACGAGACGGAATACCGCCTTGCCTTTGACCAGCCCGGCACCTGGTCGATGAAATACAACGCGGTATGGGACAAGGTGTTCGGCTCCGGCGTATTTCCGGAGGGCGCCTTTGACCGGGAGATCGCGCTGCACATCGAAAAGCATCTGAACGAGTTCGGCCTGCCGCTGGACAACCGCTCGACCTATACCAAATCCGACTGGCTGCTGTGGACTGCCGCCATGGCGGCGACGGAAGAACAGTTTGACACGCTGGTGGATTCCCTTTGGAAGGCCTATGACGAGAGCGAATCCCGCGTGCCGCTGACAGACTGGTATTTTACCGACACCGCGAAGCAGCGCGGCTTCCAGAACCGCACCGTCCAGGGCGGACTGTTTATGAAGCTGCTGATGGAGAGCGGGAGGTGTAAATCCTGATTTGTCGAGGTCAAAGACCTCGACAAACTCAGTATTTATCTATGACCCCCGCCCGGAATCGTCAAACGACGATTCCGGGCGGGGGTTCTGATTTGCCGCACCCTGCTTGTTTGCTTCTTCACTTCGACTGATTTCCCGACTCAGCGGATATTTCCGTCCTGAAAAAACAGCCGTTTCACACGGCGGCTGTATTTTTCCGGATGTCTGCCGATCCGAAAGGTCAGGAGAAACCAGAGCGCGTTAAGGATTCCCAATCCCGAAAAAAATACGATAATCTGGAGGATGTTCTCTTTTGCGTATCGCTCAGAGAGTTCAAACGGGAGCAATTCCTCACCGTTTTCGGCAATAATCACGTCGATAAGATAATAGATTGCATCACCTGTTCCCATGACCTCATACCCGATACGGAACCGCTCGCCGCTTGATTTCAACCGTTCGATCAGACCGGGATCATCCTTTAGAAGCCTATAATCTCCGGGCAATTCAATAAGGACGTCCGTATCATTCGTTACCGCCCGCAGCCCCGATTGCCTGTATCTGTGATATTTTTTCACGTCTTGGATCGTGACCGTCATATATTCGAGTTCGTTTTCCTTTGTCGTATTGAAATACATATATCCAAGCGACGCAAGCATTCCGATTGTGATCAGAAGTATCGTACAGAAGGCAAATATGAATTCTTCCGGATGATTCACGTTTTTCCGGAACGCGCCCTTGATCTCCTTTTCCGGCAGCGTCTGCACCGCGGTTCCGCCGCGGCAGATCCGATACTGCTTTCTCGCGAAAGCGATGAATTCTTCTTCACCCACGGCGATATCATCGATTCTAAGCTTCCGATCTTTTACGTACAGCACCGTTTTTCCGAAGGACTGCCTTTTTCCGGTAAAATCGTCATAAGAATAGTTCTTTCGCAGTCCGATAAAATTCGTAACGGTAAAGCCCGATTCATCGTATTCGATACGGCAGTTGATACGTCCGATCATCAGAGACGCGCCGAGACATACGAACACGAAAAACAGAAGGAATAACCACCAATCTCCGTCACCGAACGCCAATGCCGTCATCGGGATGTGAAAAAGCAAGGCGCAGATCAAACCGATCACACCGCAGAAATTCGGCAGCAAAACCTTTTTCTTTTCAGATTGCTTCCGGTCCCGTTTCAGCATCGTATACAGAAGAACAGCCGTCAGCACAACCAAAGCCGCATACGATGCGAACAGCGCGTATTTCATTTTACATCCCTCCCGCAAAAAAGGAGCCGCCTCTACAGACAGCTCCCTTAAAACAATGTTTTTATTATAATACCATATCGGAACGATAAAGTCAAGTCTTTTCGATAATTATATAGCGAATCAAGTTTCAGCAAACGATAAATACTGAGTTTGTCGAGGTCATTTTCGCGACGGTGGGCACGCACGGTAGCACGGCGCACCTGCGCCGTCTCTGATTTCGATGCGACGGTTATGACCTTCTAAAAGAAGGAGAACTTGTCTCGCAACGAAATCAATACAATGCTTGCGAAAGCAAGCCACCACGCAAATACTCAAGTATTGCCGCGGCTTTTCCCAACTTTTTGAATTGTGATGCCCTTGCGGGCATATCTAGTTCATTTATGACGAAGGAAAGTCTCTGCCTTTTCTGAAGGTCGATATTTCGTCATTAATGAGAGACGGCGCCGGTGCGCCGTGCTACCGACCGTGTGCCTAACGCCCCGACAAATCAGAATTTACCCATGCCTCTCACACAAATACACCCTGCAATCGCACTCCCCGCCTTTTTCCGTCGAAAACGACGCGAAAAGGCGGATTTTTTTGCCCGCGGAACTCTCCGGAAGAGTGAAATAGAAGGTATTATTGAGCGGCTCGTCGCAGACCTTATGCTCCCAGACGTTCGATTTATAAGACGGGGCGCGGTCCTCAAAGCCCATCAGGACGCCGTCGATCTCCGCGGTGCAGTAAACGCCCTCCGCGCCGTGGTCGCCGTTCACGCCCAGCGCAAGATACGAGCCTTCCCGGTGCTCCGGAACCGTGAATTCCGCGGTTTTCACAAGCTTTGTCCGCTTTTTCGAATAATGCGCCTGCATATTGTTCGCGCTCGGATGATGAAGTTTCACCGGCGCGCCGTCCTTCAGAACCGTCACGGAGAAAATGCGGTCCATGGGCTCCGCAATGCGCAGATAGCGCAGTTTCCCGCCGATGGGATAGCTCACCCGCAGACGGCTCCCCTGCGCTTCATACAGCGTATGCACGCAAAACCGGACGATCTTCTGCGTCAGCTTTCCGCAGTCGGCGACCTGCGCTTTTCCGCTTTGCCGCCAATCGGCAAAGGTCTCGGAATACTCCGCGAACTCCGGAAGAAGCTGCGCCGGCACCTCATGGGTGGGCTCGTCGATAGAAAAGCATTCGATCATCACGCTGTCCGCCTCCACGGTTTCGCCGAAGTCGATCCGCAGGCAGCCGCCATCGATGCGCAGCACGTAATCGCAATAGTTTCTTGACTGCCCGTCAAAGAACGTATTCTCGTCCCCGTCGAACATCGCCGCCGCCTCGCAGCCCCGCAGCCGGTAAGTCGCCTGCGCAAAGAACGCGTCCCGCGCCGCCTGAACGGCGGGGATCCGCGTCAGGCCGGAGCGTTTGAGACACTGCGCCTCCAAAGAATCGTTATCGACGGCGAACATCGCCGCCTCGTAAAGCGCTTCGCCGTTTTCCGGATTTTCAACGCAATCCGTCAGCGCGCCGAGATACACCGGCGGCCGCTCTTTGATATCCACCGGGTCAGTTGTGCAGAACAGCGTCGGCTCGCCGCCGTAAAGCAGGTCGCCGATCTCGTTGAGAAGATACACTTCCCCGCCGCCGCTTTTCACGATGCGCACTTCCTCCGGCTCATCGTGCCGCTCGCGGATCACCTCATACTCACAGTTCGACAGCACGGGAGACGGCGCATACTCCCCGGCGGAGATCTCGAACAGCGCCGCGCGGAAGGGCGGCAGATCGATATTTACACGCGCCTCATATTCAAATTCGCCGATATCCTTATCAAACGGGAAACGCTGTATGACACGGACCGGTCCGTTCTGCGCGTCGAGACCGATCGTCCCGTCCAGCGGCAGAGAGATCGTTTTCGTCTCCCAGGTATCGTTTCCGGTGCAGATCATACGGCGGTTTCCGGTCCCGCGGGCGACCGCGTTCGCGCCTAGCTCCGGCGGAAGCTTCATTCCGTTGACAAGGACCTCCGCCCATCTGGCGCGAAGATTATAGATCCGCGCAAGCCGCGGCAGCTCGGAATCCTTCAGCAGCCAGGGATTCCCGTAGATTTCAGGCGCGGCGATCAGACAGCGCCCGAAGGCCTGATACACAAGGTCGTCCTCAAAATAGTCCAATGCGGAAGAAAGACAGACGCCGTGATCCTCCGCCAGACGGATCAGCTCTCCTTTTTCATTCGTCACATTGCCGCGGGTGAAGGTATACGCCCGGTGGTGCGGCGCGGTGATCCGGTTGTGAGCGTGCACGTCGGTGTATGTCTCGTCGCCGTTCCACAGAAACGTCGTAATATATTTCTGCGCTTCATAGAAATCCAGCCGGTGATTGAGAAGGATCAGATCCGGCGAATACTTCCGGCATTCCTCGATCATCCGGGCATAGGTCCCCGCCTTTTCCGGGCGAAGCTGACCGCACACGCCGTCCAGTTTAAACGCGGCGAAATGATAGTCCCGGCACAGGTGAACGTAGAAATCCACCCGCTCTTTTTCCTCCTCCGGCGTGTCGCCGAAGCCGTCCGGGCTGCCCCACAGGCCGAAGCGGATTCCCAGGGACGCCGCCTTCGCCACCACGTTCTGATATCCTTCCGGGTATTGGGAACGGAACTTTTCTCCCTTCAGATCGCCGTACCCGTGAGACGCGCCGTCAAAATTGCCCGCGTCCCAGGCGTAAATGCGAATCTGCATCCCGTATGTCTCTTTCATATACCGGAAGAATTCCAGGTTGATCAGCGTCTGTCGCTCGGTCGAGCCCTCGTTTGTGTTGTTGATCCATGAAAAATAGTAGGGGATCGACGGGGTGTTCTCCCCCGCGCCGGTGATCGGGTATTCCTTTGCCATGATGAACGCACCTTTCTCGGTAGAATACCTTCAGTTTATCATATTCTGCGTTGTTTTTCAAGCCGGCTGCGAAAATGAAAAGCGGCAGAAAACGCAAAAAAAGCGGCTCCCCGAAGGGAACCGCTTCCGCTTGTGTCAGATTTGTTAATTACTCAACAACCTCGGTAACAACGCCGGAACCGACCGTTCTGCCGCCTTCACGGATAGCGAAACGAAGCTCCTTCTCGATTGCGATGGGGGTGATGAGTTCAACGCTCATAACAACGTTGTCGCCGGGCATGCACATCTCAGTGCCTTCGGGAAGGGTGATGGTGCCGGTAACGTCGGTAGTTCTGAAATAGAACTGAGGACGATAGTTGTTGAAGAACGGGGTGTGACGGCCGCCCTCTTCCTTGGTAAGGACGTAGACCTGACCCTTGAACTTGGTGTGAGGATGGATCGAACCGGGTTTCGCAAGAACCTGGCCGCGCTCGATCTCGGTTCTCTGAACGCCGCGAAGAAGAGCGCCGATGTTGTCGCCCGCCTCAGCGTAGTCGAGGATCTTGTGGAACATCTCGACGCCGGTAACGACGGTCTTTCTCTTCTCTTCGGTGAGGCCGACGATCTCGACTTCGTCGGAGGTTCTCAGCTGGCCACGCTCAACTCTGCCGGTGGCAACGGTGCCGCGGCCGGTGATGGTGAAGACGTCCTCAACAGGCATAAGGAAGTCAAGGTCAGCCTTACGGTCGGGAGTGGGAATGTAGTTGTCGACAGCATCCATGAGCTCCCAGATGCAGGCGATCTCGGGGGCGTTGATGTCGCCGCCGTCGTACTCGAGAGCCTTCAGAGCGGAACCCTTGATGATCGGGATCTCGTCACCGGGGAATTCGTACTCGGTCAGGGTCTCACGGACTTCCATCTCGACGAGCTCAAGAAGCTCTTCGTCGTCGACCTGGTCGACTTTGTTCAGGAAGACGATGATATAGGGCACGCCGACCTGACGGGCAAGAAGCAGGTGCTCCTTGGTCTGAGCCATGGGGCCGTCGGAAGCAGCGATAACGAGGATCGCGCCGTCCATCTGCGCAGCGCCGGTGATCATGTTCTTGATATAGTCGGCGTGGCCGGGGCAGTCAACGTGAGCATAGTGTCTCTTTTCGGTCTCATATTCAACGTGAGCGGTGTTGATTGTGATACCGCGGGCTCTCTCTTCGGGAGCCTTGTCGATGTTGGCGTAGTCAACGAAAGCTGCCTCGCCCTTCATAGCAAGGGTCTTGGTGATGGCAGCGGTAAGGGTGGTCTTACCGTGGTCAACGTGACCGATGGTGCCGATGTTTACGTGGGGTTTGGCTCGGTTGTAATGTTCTTTCGCCATTGTGATAAACTCCTTTTCGTTTAAAATTCTAATGGTTGCCTATATTTTAGCAGATATCACCGCTAAATTCAATAGGAAATTAAAATTTATTGGGAATTCTTTTTGTCGCCGATGATGCCTTCCGCAATCGACTTGGGAACCTGCGCATAATGGCTGGGCTCCATGACGTACTGGCCGCGGCCCTGCGTTTTGGAACGAAGGTCGGTGGCGTAGCCGAACATATTCGACAGCGGAATGTTGGCGTTGATCTGCGTCGCGCCGATTCTGGTCTCGGTGTCCACGATGTTGCCGCGGCGGCTGTTCACGTCGCCGTAAACGTCGCCGAGATAATCGTCGGGAACG
>CACYHJ010000102.1 GCA_902774165.1 Oscillospiraceae bacterium | reverse complement strand
ACCCTGCTCCGGGTTGCCGAAGATCGGGTTTCCCTCATATTTACGAAACATTTTGCAGTCCTCCTGTCGGTATGATTCTGATGCGGGGAATCCGGGTCATGTCGTCGTTCCCTCCGCCGCCCGCAGCGCCAGCGCCTCTCCGGGCCGGACGGTCAGCGTCACGATCCCGTCTCTGATCTCCGCGCTGCCGAGGGGAAGATTTCCTTCCGGTGTGATTTCGAATACCTCTGCTTTGCCGAACGCGGCGTCGGGAATCGCCCATTCGCCGGATTTCCCGTTCTCGGAGTAGGCAATGAAAACCCGGTTCGTCTCGTCCAGCGGCAGAAGCGCGTCGCGGCCTTTTTTCAGCACCGCGCCGTTTTTTGTGATCGACAGGTCCTTCGCGCGGCTGACGACGCCGTCGGAGAAATAAACGGTGTACCGCTCCTCCTTCGCCGCCGCCGGATCTTCTTCATATCGCAGCCGCTCATACCGGTTCAGATAGACGTAGGGCAGGTGGTAGGTGCAGAATTCCCGCAGGAACGCGGGCGACCAGTCCGCGGCCTCGGCGCCGTACTTCTGCCAGATGTCCTCGCCGTGCATGGTGCCGTAAAACACGTTCATCAGCGCCTTGTCGTTCACGTGGCCGCTGTAACGCGCGGGCGGGATGCGGATGCAGTCCTCCATCGTCACGTTGCTGGTCCACCAGGTGGCGGGGATCCTGCCCAGCGTGCGCATGGGCACGGTTTCCCATGGGATTACCGTCATATCCTCCCCGGCTGTGGCGTAGAGCCTGCGGATCGGATGGGTGGGGGATTCGTTTCGCAGCGCCGCCTCCCGGTAGGTGTATTCGCTCGTCACGTCAATGCCCAGCGACTGTATGTAATCCAGCATCTTGTTCCTCGCTTCGTTCTGCTCCTCCACGCCGGTTCTCGGGTTCAGGTTCTCGGCGATGCAGAAGTTGTCGATATGCACGGTGCCGGCCTCCCGCACGGGCGTGGCTTCGCAGAAACGGTCCCACAGCCTGCGGAACAGACCGCTCTCCCAGAACTGTTTGTAGGAGGTCTTGTAGCCGTCCCGGCCGTTGAAGACCTCGATGGGCGTGGGTTTGCCCTCAAGGTTGTTGACCAGCGCGTTTGCCGCCGCCAGCTCCGGGAAGCAGGGCGTGGCGGTATACGCGTCGGAGACGTTGACGTGAAAGCTGACCACGGTGTGGTATTTTTTTGCCTCCTCAAAAAGCCGGAACAGGCTTTCGGCGGCGGTTTTGTCGCAGTCCCGCTTCAGCGCCTCGTTGACCTTGTCCATTTCCGGGTAGCAGTCGTCGTGGCCCAGCCCCTGCCAGCCCACAAGGTAGACGATCTTCGGGATTCCCTGCGTCAGCGCGTCGACTGTTTTGATGATCTCCAGCGCCCGCTCAAAGCTGATATAGACATTCGAGCGGTTGTTCGGGAAATCCGGATCTGCAAGATACATTTTCATCCACAGGATTTTGCTGTAATCGTAATTCCAATGATCCATTTCTGCACGGTCCTTTCTTTTCGATTGTTCCCGGCTTACGCCGCGTCCTGAAGCGGCGCTTCCGCTCCGGGCAGCCCGGTTTTCTTCACGCCCTCGCCGTAGATGGTCTTCCAGTCATTTTTCATCGAGAAGGTGGTCCAGCCCTGCTTCTGCGCTTCCGCGTAATACTCGGCGGCCTTTTCCTCGCTGCCGTATTCCCGTTCGGTGTCGTCGCAGACCACGAAGAAGCCCATGCCGGTATGGTCCGGGTTCCCCTGCGCGTAATTGAGCATGGAGAAATCACCGCTGCTGTTGCCGAAGGCCAGAACCGGCCGTTTGCCGATCTCCCGGGCGATGGCCGCCGCCTTGCCCGACTTGCCGCACTCCACCTCGTCAAGAGGCGCGCCCAGCAGGATCGTTTCGCTCTGCTCCATATTGTATTCATCCGCGGCTTTTTCGCCCTTTCCGGAGGCCTCGTAGGGCACGTCGGTGGCGATCACGCGGTCGAAGGGGATGTCGAACCGCTCCGCCAGCGCCCGGACCACCTCCCGCTCGCAGGCGGAGACCATCCACACGTCAAAGTCGTTGGCCTTCAGGAATTCAATCACCTCGATCATGGGCTTGTAAAAGGACTGCCCGTAGGTCATGCCCTCAAAGCCCACCGCGTCCGTACGGTCGGCGAAATCCACGACGTATGCCCGGAACTCTTCCGGCGTCATGCCGGTGAAGGCAGACGCTACAAGGTCGTCTTTTGTGATTCCCTCGGGATGGAACGTCTCTCCCTCGGCATAGGCGTGGTCGCGCACCTGCTGCATGGCGTCCCGTTCCTGAGCCGTGGCGTTGTAGGTCGGATCGTCCAGCACCCGGTACATGGTCAGACAGTAGTCGATGTAGACCGGCGCTTTTTCGCACAGGATCGTGCCGTCCATATCAAAGGTCGCGATCCGGTCCGCCGGGTCGAGATAGCCGACGCCTGATTTGTCGACCGCATCTGCCACAAAATCGACCAGCGCCCGCAGCGATTTGCTTTCCGGGTCCCAGGATGGGAACGCCTTCGCGAGATCGGCCTCGTTGTTCTCCGCCGGTTCTTCCGTTGCGGCGGGTTGCTCCGGTATCGGTTTTTTCTCAGGACCGGTCCGCAGCAGAAGGAACGTGACTGCCGTGATCAGCACGCCCGCCAGAAAGGCGGCGACAATGAGCGCAATGTTTTTCTTTTTCATAAATCAACCTTCTTTTTTTTGCAGTATACCGGTAGTATACCATATGACGGCGCGTTTGTCATTCCCGAAACCGATTTTTTTTTGCGAAATAATCGCTGCGGCGGCGTCTTTTTATGAAGGAGTATCTCTTGTGAAAAAGACAGAGCCGTCGTATCGCCCGCGCGGCGCGGGCGATACGACGGAACAGTAAAAAACACGTCCCGATGGGATGTTGAACCGGGACGTGTATTTTGTGTGATTTTTCAGCCGGGCAGGACGTTATACTGGTACGCCCTGACGTAATCCACGATGAGATCCGTGGGCTGCGCGTCCGAGGAGATCGCATCGCCCGCCCAGCTGGCGCCGGCGACGCCCTTCGAGCCGCCGATCTCCGTCGTCAGCAGAAGGTATTCCGGCACCCGCGAGGTCCCGCCGAAATCGGAGCGCCCCGTTTCAACGCCGTTGATATAGAAGATGTATTCGTTTTCGTTCCACTCTACGCCGTAGGTGTTGAAGGTCTCATAGGGGTCGTTCGCCTCGAGGAAGGGGGTTGCGACGCATTTCGACTGTTCCTCCTTGCCGTAGCCGTCGATATGGATGTTCGTGGTCACCACGTTCACGTTGTCGCTGAGCCTGTAATGGTAGTTGGGGGATTCGAAAACGTCCAGCTCCGCGCCGTCCGTCCCGCCGTTGCCGACGGTGTTGCTGAAGTCCTGCGGCAGCATCCAGAAGGCGGACCACATCCCCGTGCCCTTGGGCAGGATGCAGCGCACCTCGAAATAGCCGTAGGTCTGCTCGAACAGGCCGGTCGTGCAAAGGCCGCAGCTGTACCAGCCGGCCTTGCCGCCCTTGTAACCGTTTTTGTAATACTTCGCGGCGATCCTCAGATTGCCGTCTTTGACCGTCGCAAAATCGGTGTGCCACCAGCCGCCCTGACGGACGACCGAGGTCTCCCCGCCGCAGCGGAAGCCGGTCCATTTGGACGCGTCCAGGGTATTGCCGTCAAATTCGTCGCTCCACACCAGAGAAAAGTCGTCCAGGGAAAGCACCTGAGGATTCTCCGGCGCAGGGATGATCACCGGGTCCGACGGCTTTCCCGCAGCGGGTGCAAACAGACCGGAGAAAAACAGGATGATGGATTGAAAAAACGCGATGATCGAACGGATGAATTGCTGGAACGACATAAAATACCACCTCGTAAAACGAATCCCGTGAAGGACGACTGTCATTTTTATATTATCGGAAGGGGATCTGTTTGTAAATACGGTTTGGGAATTAAAATAAAGTTTACAAACCGTCTCCGGCGACGTCCCGCAGTTTGCGGTTTTGCTTCAGAACTTCGGCACGATCACCGGCTCGCCGTTTTTCAGGGCGGATTCGTGGGCGCAGATCCCCGCGGCGGTAACGTTGCTGCCCAGATGCTCGTCGATCCACGGCCTGCGCTCCTCGATGCAGCTCATGACAAACTCGTGCACAAGATGGGCGTGGGAGCCGTGATGCCCCGCTCCGGAGCCCTTTTTCAGGGAATCCTGCGGGTTCAGCGGGTCGTAATTGTCCCCGACGGTGAAGTGCCAGAGCGCCTCGGGCAGATCCGCGTAATAGTTCGGCATGGCCGCGGCCTCATAGGAGATCCACCGGTTCCTGCCCTCTCCGCCGGGATCCAGCGTGGAGATCAGCGGCTCGTCCCAGTCTGCGAAGCCCCACTCGAAGCTTTTCTTCGAGCCGTAGACGAACATGCCCTCCTGATAAACCCGGGCGGTCTCGAACAGGGAGCGGGTCGCCTCGCCCTTGAGCCCGTTCTCAAACTCAAACAGCGCGGATTCCACCGGGTAGGGGTTGCCGTATCTGCGCACCAGCCAATCCTCCATCGTGCCGGAGCCGAAGCAGTTCACCCGGCAGATGCGGGAGCCGGAGAGCACGGTCATGGGGGCGACGGCGTGGGTGCCGTACCACATGGGCGGCAGGCCCATCCAGTAGTCCGGCCAGTTGGCCATGTCCTGATAATGGGATCCCCGCAGAAACTGGATCCTGCCCAGCTCCCCGGATTCCAGCATCTTTTTGACGTAAAAGAACTGGTAGGTGTAAAGCGTGGTCTCCATCATCATGTAATTTTTGCCGGACTGCCGCTTCGCCTTCACGATCCGGCGGATATCGTCCAGCGTCGTCGCCATGGGCACGGTGCAGGCGCAGTGCTTTCCCGCCTCCAGCACCGCCACGCTCTGCTCCGCGTGCAGCGGGATCGGCGTGACCAGATGCACCGCGTCGATCGACGGGTCCGCCAGGACCTCGTCAAGACTCCCGACGCACCTTGCGCCGCCGATAAAGTCGCTCGCCTGTTTCAGCCGGTCGGCGTTCGTGTCGCAGAGGGTCAGCTCCCCGACGTTCGGGTGTTCCTTATAGATCGCGGGAAAAGCGCCGCCGAACCCGAGGCCCACGAGCGCAACGTTGAGGTTTTTCATAAAAAATCCTTCCTTTCGCAGTAAAAAGCGTCATGTTTATTTTTATATAATACCACAGAATGAGAAGAATTTCCACAGATTTTGCAAGGAATACCGATGCCCCTCTCTTTTGATTACCGGAATATGCTTTTCCTCTCCGCGTCTTTCCCGTACAGAATTCCGTCAATCCTTCGTCCGCCGGACAGGCGCAGAAACAGTCCCGCTGCAATCAGGAACGTGATTCCCCAGGACAGCGGATAGGAAATATACAGAAAATGAAGCGTGCGGTTCATCGGCAGGAAGAAAAAGACCCAGATCAGACGCAGACCGCATGCGCCGAACAGCGAAACGAGCATGATCAAAAAGGATTTTCCGAGTCCGCGTACCGCTCCGCTCGTCACGTCCAGTAAAGAGCAGAAAATATAAAACGGCATAATCAGCGCCATCCGTTCCGCTCCGACCGCGGCAACGGCTGCATCCGAGGTAAACAGAGAAACGATCTGAAAACGCAGAAGAAACCCGAGCGTCTGGAGCGCAGCGGCCGCGACGGCGGCGCTCAAGAGAGCGACCTGCCAGATACGGCGGATGTTTTCTTTCCGTTTCGCGCCGACGTTCTGCGAAATAAAGGTCATAGCCGCCTGTGTAAAACCGTTCGTGGCGGTAAAAATATAAGCGTCAAAATTGGAGCCGGCGGAGATGCCCGCCATTGCGTCGGAGCCGAAAGTATTGACGTTGGACTGAATGATGACGTTTGAAATTGAGAACAGCGCATTCTGCAGTCCCGCGGGAACGCCGACGCGCAGAATATCCTTCAGTTCCCCGCGGGAGAAGCGGATATCACGGATTTTCAGACGGATGTCCGCGTCCGTTCCGGTAAGACGCCTGACCACAAGGATCGCCGTGAGATACTGCGAAGAGATCGTCGCGGCGGCAACCCCGGCGACGCCCCAATGCAGGACGATGATCGTAAAAAGGTTCAGAAGAATGTTCACAAGACCCGACGCGGCAAGATATTTCAGCGGACGCGCCGTATCGCCGGTGGACCGGATGATCGCCGCGCCGAAATTGAATATCATGGAGCCCGGCGCGCCGAAGAAATAGATGCGGACATAAAGAGCGGAAAGGTCGATCGTGTCCTCCGGCGCCTGCATCCATCGAAGAAGCACGGGAGAGAATGTGACGCCGATCGCGCAGATCAGAAACCCGGTAAGGATGCTCAATCCCATCGCCGTATGAACAGCGCGGCGCGTACCTTCCCGGTCCTTCGCACCCAGCATCCGCGCCGTGACGACGCCTGCGCCCATGGCAAGCCCCGTGAAAAGATTCACGATCAGGCTGATCATCGAGCCGGTGGATCCCACCGCGGCAAGCGCGGTTTTGCCGGCGAACCGCCCGACGACCGCCGTATCCGCCGTATTATAGACGATCTGCAAAAGTCCTGTCAGCGTCACAGGAATTGCGAATCGTATGATTTTTTTCAGGAAAGGCCCTTCCGTCATTTGCGCCGGCTGCGTCTTCCGCAATTCAATCACCGCCGTTCTGCCGTGTAAAACAATTTTTTATAACATTATATCATAATATAATTCCAAAAAACAACCGCAACATCGAACCGATGCCTCTGCGAAGCAATTAATACCGAAAAAGTCTTAAAACAAGCGTCAGCCCGCGTAAACGGGCCGACGACCTGCCGGCAATCGTTCCTGAACCGAGCGTCAATCGTCGATTTACAGACAAGGGCGTCATTTCGTCCGCACGGGGTAGTTCTCTTTTTCCACAAGCTGCAGCCCTTGCTCCGAGCAGATCCAGTTATACAGCACGCGTTCGGGGGAATCCGGCGCGGCGGATTTGCGGATGACGACATAGAAATCGTTGGTGAGCGGATATGTTCCGTCTCCGATGGTTTCGTTTGAGGGCTCCACTCCGTCCACAGAAAGGATCTTCGCGGTATCGAGCTTGTCCTTTTCCATGTTGGTCAGGTAATAGTAAACCGTATATCCGAGGGAGTTTTCGCTGTTCTCATAATCCGCGATGGCCTCAAGCAGCCCGAGCATGGTCGGGATCTGCAGCGACGCGGGCGGATCCGTCAGGTCGTCGCCGAGGTTGATGAGTTTGTCAAACAGCGTCTGGCTGCCGGAATCGCGGTTGCGCTGATAGGCGACGATCTCCCCGGTATTCCCGCCGACGTCCGCCCAGTCCGTCAGATTGCCGGAGTAGATCGCTCTGATCTGATCGACGGTGAGGCTCGTTACCGGATTTTCCTTCGAGCAGATAAAGACGAGCGCGTCCGCGCCGATGGGCGTCATTTCAAGCTCCACGCCATGATCCTGCATATACTGTTTCGCCTCTTCGCTGGGCTCGTAGGCGAGCAGGATATCGAATCCGCCGTCGACGATGGCTTTGTAATTGTCTGTTGTGGAACCGGCGAAGGTGATGAGCGAATTCGCGTCCTCGCGGGTGGTTCCCAGCACCGTCGCGGTGACCGCCTGCCCCAGCGGGAGATTCGCAAGCGATCCTCCCATGCGGGGATAATTTTCTTCCGTAAACACAAAACCGCCGTTATCCGGCTGCTGCCCGTTCGCCGACGGTTCCGTCGTCGTGCCGGACGTCGCGTCCTTTACGGTGCAGGCGCAAAGTGAAAACACAAGCGACAGCGCGAGCAGCAGAGAAAGGAATCCTTTGATTTTCATTCGTATGACCTCCTGATCTGATTTGTGTGCGAATTAATAGAATACCGGCAGCGTGAAACGCAGCAGCACGTTCCCGTCCGGGTCAAAGAGCCACGACTGCGTTTGCGAGCAGGCGGCAAGCCCGCCGCCCGGAAGGGACGCGACGACCGAAAAAGCGCCGAGCGAACGGGAATAATCCGTTTTGCGGTAAAGAAGGAAATCATCGGGTGAATAATCCGTATAATCCTCATTATACTCTATTCTTCTCATAGTTAATTTTAATACTTGTCCTATTAGTTCATATTTCTTTGCTGTATACTCTTCAAGATTTTTTCTTAATTCTTTTTGTTTTTTATGTTTTGTATTATTTCTATTTAAGTTTTTAAGTAATTCATTCGCTTTATTTATATCTTTTTTTACATTTACTAATTGTCTTTGATATCCCTCTATTGCTAAATCTAGCTTTCTTTGTTTTTCTGCTCCGCTCAT
>CACYHJ010000101.1 GCA_902774165.1 Oscillospiraceae bacterium | reverse complement strand
AACGTCGCCCACCTTGAGCGTCTCGCCTGCCTCGAGGACGCCGCTGTGCATAAAGACGCCCTCGTGGTTTTTATGAGTGTCGGCAACGGAAAACGTCGTCTCGTCGGCACAAAGCACGCCCCTGTCGCCCACCTGGCCGCCGCTCTCACCGTAGAAGGGCGTCGCGTCGAGAATGACTGTGGCGCTCTCGCCGTCTTCAATAAACTCCTTTCGCTGTCCGTCCGCGCCGATGATCGCGAGGATCTTCGCGCCCTCGACGCTCAGCGTCTCATAGCCCTTGAATCCGGTCGCCGGGAGATCCGACAGATTGACGCCGGTGTTCTTCCACGCGTCCGCGCCCGCGTCCTTTCTCGCGTTGCGCGCGGTCTCGCGCTGGATCTTCACCAACTCCTGATAGCGCTGCTCGTCCACGCTCATCCCCTTCTCTTCCAGGATCTCCTTGGTCAGGTCGATGGGGAAGCCGAAGGTATCGGAGAGCTTGAACGCGTCGTCGCCGCTGAGCGTCTTGCCGTCGGCGGCGTCGATCATATCGTTCAGCAGCTTCAGGCCGGAGTCGATATTCTTGCTGAAATTCTCTTCTTCGATGGAGATGATCTTGAGGATATAATCCTTCTTTTCGGTCAGGTTCGGGTACGCCGTCTCGTTGTCTTTGATCACGGTCTCGGCGACCTCGGTCAGGAACGGCCGGTCGATGCCCAGCAGCTTTCCGTGGCGGGCGGCGCGGCGCAGCAGACGGCGCAGCACGTAGCCCTTCCCCTCGTTGGAGGGCATGATGCCGTCGCCGATCATAAAGGTCGTGGAGCGGATATGGTCCGTCACGACGCGGATCGACACGTCGTCCTTCGCGTTCTCATGATATTTCTTGCCCGCGATGGTTGCGATCTGCTGCAGCACGTTCTGCACGGTGTCCACCTCAAAGAGGTTGTCCACCCCCTGGATCACGCAGGCAAGACGCTCAAGGCCCATGCCGGTGTCGATGTTTTTATGCTCCAGCTCGGTATAATTGTTGTTGCCGTCGTTGTTGAACTGGGAGAAAACGATGTTCCACACCTCGACGAAGCGGTCGCACTCGCAGCCCACGTGGCAGTCGGGCCTGCCGCAGCCCTTTTCCGGCCCGCGGTCGAAATAGATCTCGCTGCAGGGGCCGCAGGGACCTGCGCCGTGCTCCCAGAAGTTGTCCTCCTTGCCCAGATGCACGATGTGCGACGGGTCGACGCCGATGTCGTTTTTCCAGATGTTGTAAGCTTCCTCATCGTCCTGATAAACGCTGACGTGGATCTTGTCCACCGGCATTTCAAGGGTCTTTGTGAAGAATTCCCACGCCCAGGCGATCGCCTCTTTTTTGAAATAATCGCCGAAGGAGAAATTGCCCAGCATCTCGAAGAAGGTGCCGTGACGGGCGGTCTTGCCCACGTTCTCGATATCGGGGGTACGGATGCACTTCTGGCAGGTGGTCACGCGGGTTCTGGGCGGCGTGACCTCGCCGGTGAAGTATTTTTTCATCGGCGCCATGCCGGAGTTGATCAACAGAAGGCTCTTGTCGTGATCGGGAATCAGAGAAAAGCTGGGCAGCCGCAGGTGCCCTTTCGACTCAAAGAAGGAGAGATATTTTTCTCTGAGTTAAACCGGTCCATTCCATATCTATTACTTCCTTTCAATACCATTAGATTATATATATTTATATACCTTTTGTCAAGATAAACGACCGTCAAAACGCGTTCACAATATGGTTGATTTCATACGCCTCGGGACTTGTGAAATACACCTCGACGATATCGAACCGCACCGGCTTTTTTGCCTTGTAGATCCGTCCGATTGCCGCGCCTGCCCGGGTCAGATTCTGCTGTTTTTCGTAATCGACCGCCTCCGACGGCGGCAGCAGCGCGCCGGGACTTCTTGTCTTGACCTCGACGCAGACCAGCCGGTCCCCGTCCTCGGCAATGATGTCCGTTTCGGTATGTCCGACGCGGAAATTCGTGTTCACGATCCGCCATCCCTTGTCCCGGAGCGCCCTGACCGCAAGGACCTCGCCCCACAGGCCTGCCCTTCGCGCCTCATCCATTGTGTTTTTCCTCGAAATTTTTCAGAAACGTCCTGCGGTGCACGGGCGAAACGCCGTATGTTCGGATCATCTCATAGTGAAGCGCCGTGCCGTAGCCCTTATGTTTTTCAAACAGGTATTCCGGATACTGCCGCGCCAGGGTCTTCATATACCGGTCCCGCGACACCTTGGCGATCACGGACGCCGCCGCGATCGAATAGGACAGCGCGTCCCCCTTGATCACGGTTTTTTCGGGGAAGCCCGTTCCCGGCGCCTTGTTGCCGTCCACCAGAAGCAGGTCCGGCGTTACGGAAAGCCCCTCGGCGGCGCGTTTCATGGCAAGAAACGCCGCATTCAGGATATTGATTTCGTCAATTTCCGCCACGGTGGCGATCCCCACCGCCCAGATCACGTCCGGATCGTTCGTGAGCTTTTCAAACAGAAGCTCTCTTTTTTTCTCCGAGAGCTTTTTGGAGTCATTCAGCCCGGCAGCGTCATACCCCTGCGGCAGAATGACCGCGCCGGCGTACACGTCCCCCGCGAGGGGGCCGCGGCCCGCCTCGTCCACGCCCGCGATCACGGAAAAGCCCTGCGCGCGGGCGGCGTTTTCAATTTCAAAGCTGATCATTGCGCTTCCCCCGGTTTCTCGAATGATATTTTGCCCAGCTTCCCGGCCTTGAACTCACCCAGCAGCATATTCGCCGCCCGGTCGGTATCCACCTCGCCGCCGCCGATCAGCATGCCTCTTTTTCTGCCGATCAGGCACAGCAGGTCATAGGGCTCGATCTCCCCCTGCTGCTTTATTTTATACCGCTCCTCTAACTTTTCCGGGTAGATGCGGTAGAGAATGTCCGCAAGGCGCATTGCCAGCAGCTCCGGATCCAGCACCGTGTCCTTGATGCCGCCGGTAAACGCCAGCTTGTCGCCCACCGCGGGATCGTCGAACTTCGGCCACAGCACGCCGGGCGTATCCAGCAGCTCAAGCCCTTCGCCGACCACGAACCACTGGTTCGAGCGGGTCACCCCGGCGCGGTTTTCCACCTTCGCCTTGCTGCCGCCCGCCATGCGGTTGATAAACGAGGATTTGCCGGTATTCGGGATGCCGACCACCATGACGCGGACCGGCCGGCCCGCCATGCCCTTTTCGGCGTTCGCCTCGATTTTGTCGCGGCAGACCTCCCGCACCAGCGCGCGGTATTTGTTCAGCCCTCTGCCGCTGCGGCAGTCCGCCGCAATCGCCGCGTAGCCGGCGCGTTTGTAATACTCGATCCACTGGGACGTGATATTCTCGTCCGCAAGGTCGCACTTATTCAGAAGATAAATTCTCGGCTTTCCGCCAATGATCGCGTCCAGCTCCGGGTTCTCGGAGCTTTTCGGCACGCGGGCGTCCAGCAGCACGGTGACCGCGTCCGTCAGGGGCAGCAGCTCCTTGATCTGCCGGCGGGTCTTCGCCATGTGGCCCGGGAACCACTGCACGTTTTGCTTGATTGAATCTGACATTGTTTTGTCCTCAAAAAAACAGTGAACCGTTCCGGTCTTGGCCGCAACCGTTCACTGTTGACTTTCAGCGTTTTCAGTTATTGTTTGACGTGCCGCGGAAGGACGCGTTCACGTCCCAGTCGCCGAAGGGATAGATCCGGCAGATGGCCTTGCCGAGGATATACTCCTCCCGGCAGGTGCCCACCAGCTTGGAGCGGCTGTCGGTGGAGCCGTTGCGGTTGTCGCCCATCATAAAGACCTCGCCGTAGGGCACGATCAGCGGGAATTCCTGATCCTCCGCCGTCTGACGGTGGGTCATCTCCAGCACATAGCGCTCCTCATTGAGCGGGATATCATCCACATAGACGACGCCCGCGTCAAAATCGATATCCACCTTCTGTCCGCCCACGGCGATCACGCGCTTCACCAGCGGCTCGTTGAAGGCGCTGGGGGGATACGACACGATGATATCGCCGTACTGCGGCCCGCCGTAAATCGGCGAAACCAGAAGCCAGTCGTTCTCCTTCAGCGTCGGGAGCATGGAGGTGCCCCTCACGCCCACGGGACGGGCGATAAACACAAAGATGATCGCAATCGCCGTCAGCGCCGTGACAAAGACGGAGGCGATCTCAATCAGACTGCCGGCAAGGGAGAACTCGACCTTTTCCTCGCCGTTTTTCTTTTTGCGTCTGGATTTTTTACTCTTTTTATCTTCCGGCCCGGCGATTTCTTCCTCGGATTGCGCTTCCTGCAGAACGTCGAGATCGGCCTGATTCAATTCATCCATGTTCACAGTCTCCTTTTGAAAAGGATAACCAAAAAGGGAGCTGTTACGCTCCCTCCGGTTGTCGGTTCACAGAGGGTAACCACCCTGTGTTGAAAATGACACGCAAGACGTCAGCGGATAAGCTCCTTGACCTTGGCAGCCTTACCGACTCTGTCACGCAGATAGTAGAGCTTCGCTCTGCGGACGTGACCGTGGCGGATGACTTCTACCTTGGCGACGTTGGGGGAATGGATCGGGAAAACTCTTTCGATGCCGACGCCGAAGGAAAGGCGGCGAACGGTGAACGTCTCGGAAACGCCGCTGCCTTTGCGGGCGATCACGGTGCCTTCGAAGATCTGAATTCTCTCTCTTTCACCCTCACGGATCTTGACGTGTACCTTCACGGTATCACCGATGGCAAACTCGGGAGCGTCGCTCTTGAGGCTTGACTCGGCGATCAATTTCAAAGCGTCCATAATAAACCTCCAGATTTCTTTCAGCCGTTCATACCCTGACGAATAAACGAAAGACAGAGGACCGACCGCTTTAATGTAATTTCAGCGTTACACTAACCGCCGCCCCGGACAAAGGGCGCAAAGAACGCTTGTTATATAATATCACAGGAAAATCAAATTTGCAATACCTATTTTTATTTTTTCACTATTTCACAAATCCGTGATTAAACGGCCCCCGAACGGTGCAAAATATGACTGAAAAGAAAGGAGATTCTGCCATGGACGTAAAACGCGGAGATATATATTACGCCGACCTGAGTCCCGTCGTCGGCTCGGAACAGGGCGGCCTGCGGCCGGTACTTATCGTTCAGAACGATATGGGCAACAAATACAGCCCCACCGTGATCGCCGCCGCCATCACAAGCCGGAAATACAAAACGCCGCTGCCGACCCACATCCGGGTGGACGCGGGCGGCTGCGGGCTGCAGAAGGATTCAATCGTGCTGCTCGAACAGATCCGCACGCTGGACAAGAGCCGCCTGCGGGACAAAATGGGCGTGCTCGGCGCGCCGGAGATGCGCCGGGTGGACGGCGCCCTCTCAGTCTCCTTCGGTCTGTGAAGCCGCTTCGGCGGTTTTCTCAAGCCGCCACCCGCCGACCGGAGACTCAAGCGAGAGCACAAGGCCGGTTTCGTCCGCCGCGGCGTTTTCCGCCGGGACGTCGGCGTGAATGCAGTCAAACGCCTGTTTGAGCATGGCGCCGAACAGGGTGCCGTCAAAAAACTCCTTCGCGGGCTCCTCGCCGGTGACCCCGTTCAGGGAGACGGTCACAGCTTCCCCGTCGTACCGCAGGACGAAGCCGGAGAGCGCCTCCGGGCTGAGAAGACGCGCATTGACGCTGCCGTTTTCCGCCGTCAGCGTCAAACGGTATTCCGTTTCCCCGGCGGAAAAAAGATACTCCCCGTCAAACCGGAGACCGGCGGGCGGAGAGCCCGTCTGCGAAGAAGCGCCGCAGGCGGAAAACAGACACAGGACCGTAAGGAAGACCGACGCGAGCAGAGTTCTTTTCACAAAAATCACATCTCTTTTTCGATTTGTAAAAGAACCTCCGGCAGCGCCTCCAGCATGCGCAGGGGCGTCGTGCCCGCCATCGAATATCTCTGCGCGGCAAGATCCCCGGCGGCGCCGTGAAGATAAGCGCCGCAGACCGCCGCGTCAAACAGGGACAGCCCCTGGGCGGCAAACGAGAGGATCATGCCCGACAGCACGTCGCCGCTGCCGCCCACCGCCATCCCGGGGTTTCCGGTGGGATTCAGGAAGATCTTATCCTGCGGGGAGGCGATCACCGTCCCGCTGCCCTTGAGCAGCAGATGCACGCCGTATTTCAGGGCGAAATCCCGGGCGGCGCCGATCCGGTCGGCGTTGATCTCCGCCGCGGTTTTTCCGGTCAGGCGCGACATCTCCCCGGGGTGGGGCGTCAGAAGCGTCGGTCCCGGACGTTCTTTCAATACATCTTTATGCGAAGCGACGAGATTTATGCCATCCGCGTCGATGATCAGCGGATTGTAAGTATTGCGGATCAGATGGTCAAGCAGTTTTCCCGCTCCCTCGCCCTGTCCGGCGCCGCAGCCGAACAGCACCGCCGTGGCGGAAGGGAGCCGCGCGTCAACCGTTTTCACGGCGTCCGCCGAAAAACCGCCCTCAGCGTCGTCGGGGCACGCAAGGAACACCGGCTCGCACAGGTGCGCGGTCAGCGCCTGATACGCGCGCTCGGGAAACGCGGCGCAGACCAGCCCCGCTCCGCTCTCCGCCGCCGCCTTCGCCGCCATCACCGCGGCGCCGGGCATATTCCGGGAGCCGCAGACGGAAAGAGCGGTACCGTAGCTGCCCTTATGGGAATCCCTCGCGCGGGGACGGAAGCAGCTCACAACGTACCGCCGCTCGGTTTCGGTCAGGAACACATCCGCCGGCGCGGGCTCAAACCCGATGGAAACCACCGCCGTCTCGCCGCAGGCCTCCGCGGCGGGAGAGAGAATGTGGCAGGGCTTTTTCGCGTGCATCGTGACCGTCGCGTCCGCGTGGTAATACAGCGCGGGGACGTCCTTTCTGTCGGCGGAGAGGCCGGAGGGCAGATCCAGCGCCGCCTTTTTCGCGGGCAGGCTGTTGTAAAGCTCCGCCAGGTCCGCGGTATTGCCCCGCAGCGCGCCGGAAAAACCGATGCCGAACACAGCGTCCACCAGAAGATCGCAGGTTTTCATCGCCGACGCGCAGGATTCGGGCGATTTGACAAAGTCGTAGGCGAGAATGCCGGAGGAGCGGGTCAGGCCGTACATCTTCACGCAAAGCTCCTGCGTCGGCGCGCCGAACGCGAGAATGAGATATACCTTTTTTCCGTGCTGCTTCAGATATCGCGCCGCGACAAACCCGTCCCCGCCGTTTCTGCCCTTTCCGCAGACGACGGCGACGCGCTCCGCGTCGGGAAACATCCGGCAGAGCGCCTCCCCCGCGTTTTCCCCCGCGGCGGTCATCATTGTTTCAAATCCGATCCCGCTTTCCGCGCCTCTGCGCTCCTCCGCGCGGATCTGCTCCGAAGTCAGAACGATCATGATTCCAGCCCCTTTCCGTTTCTTTTTACAGTGTAACAAATTCCGCGGAAAATAACAATAGTGAAACGAAAAAAGGATCGCCGGAACGATCCTTTTTTGCATCTGAGAACTTACCGGTCTTCCCGGAAATAGGAAACGCCGAGACTTGCGGGCGGCTGGTTTTCACGCTTTTTGCGCACGCTCGTGAAGATCAGGACGATGATCGTCACGATATAGGGCAGCATTTTGAACAGCTCCGCGGTGCGCATGGGCAGGCCGTTGAGGAACAGATAGACGATATACAGGCCGCCGAAGATGAAGGAACCGGGTACCGCGAAATTCGGTTTCCAAATCGCGAAAATGACCAGCGCGATGGCAAGCCAGCCGCGGTCGCCGAAGCCCTCGTTGGACCACACGCCGGTGGCGTAGTCCATCACGTAGAACAGGCCGCCCAGACCGGCGATCACCGAACCGACGCAGGTCGCGGTGTATTTATACCGGTTGACGTTGATGCCCGCGGCGTCCGCCGTTGCGGGGTTCTCGCCCACCGAGCGCAGATACAGGCCCCTGCGCGTCTTCTTGAGGAAGTAGGCGACGATAAAGGCGATGATAATCGCAAGATAAGTCATGAACCCGTAGGACAGGAACAGCTTTCCGAACCAGCCCAGCTTGTCCGCGAAGGGCAGCGACGCACGGAAGAACTGACTGGTATTGGTCAGCGTCACGGAGGGCACCTCGCTGCCGGTCAGCTTCACGAGAGAAGCGCCGAAGAAGTTGCCGAAGCCCACGCCGAAGGTGGTGAGCGCAAGGCCCGTCACGTTCTGGTTCGCGCGCAGCGTGACCGTCAGGAAGCAGTAGATCAGGCCCATCAGCAGCGAGCCGATAATCGCGCACAAAAACGGGATCACAATCGCCAGGAACGGATTGATCGCGTCCCGGGACGGAAGACTGTTCTCATAAAGGAAAGAGCCGATAACGCCGGAGATGGCGCCGACGTACATGATGCCGGGAATACCGAGATTCAGGTGGCCGGATTTTTCCGTCAGGATCTCACCGGTGGAGCCGTAAAGGATCGGGATTCCCTGCATGATCGCTCTCTGGAGCAGCGTAATGATTGTACCGGAAGCAAACATCTCACTTTACCTCCTTTTTGGCATGACGGAAAACAAGCCTGTAATTGATGAAAAACTCACAACCGATAATAAAGAACAGGATAATGCCCGTCAGAATATCCGAGAAGGATTTGTTCAGCCCGAAGACCGTGGAGATCTCATTGGCGCCCTTCTGCAGGAATACCAGCAGGAAGGAGGTCAGCACCATATACAGCGGGTTGAACTTCGCAAGCCACGAGACCATGATGGCGGTAAAGCCTCTGCCGTCGGCTGTGGTGGTATTGATGGTATGGTTCGTGCCGCTCACCAGCAGGAAGCCCGCGATACCGCAGACCGCGCCGGAGAGGATCATGGTGCGGATGATCACCTTTTTCACGTTGACGCCGATATAACGCGCCGTGTTCTGGCTCTCGCCCACCACGGAAATCTCATAGCCGTGCTTGCTGTATTTGAGATAGACGTACATCCCGACGGTCAGCGCCGCGACGATCAGGATATTGAGAAGGTAATCATATTCCCCGATGGAAGGCAGCCATCCGGCCCGGGTGGACTGGTTGATAATGCCGATCTGACCGGAGCCCTTCTGCGCTTCCCAGTACATCGAAAAATAAGAGACCAGCTGGATGCCGACGTAGTTCATCATCAGCGTGAACAGCGTTTCGTTGGTGTTCCACTTCGCCTTGAACAGCGCGGGGATCACCGCCCAGATCGCGCCGGCGAGAATGCTGGCAAGCAGCACGACAACGATCAGAACGCCGTTCGGCAGCTTATTGCCCAGCAGAATCATGCAGGCGGCGGTGGCAAGACCGCCCACCAGCACCTGTCCCTCGGCGCCGATGTTCCAGAATTTCATTTTGAACGCCGGCGTGACGGCGAGGGAGACGCAAAGCAGCATCGCGAGGTTCTGCAAAAGGTTCCAGATCCTGCGCTGGGTGCCGAAGGCGCCGCTGAACATGGTGGCATACACCTTGATGGGGTTCTGATGCGTCATCAGAATCGTGACGATCGCGCACACGATCAGCGCCGCAACGATCGCCGCGCCGCGGATCAGCCACGACTTATACCATACCATAGAGTCCCGCTTAACGATGTGCATCTGCGTTCGCCTCCGTTCCGTTATGGGTCTTGGTCATCAGAAGACCGATTTCTTCCTTGTTTGCGGTCCGTCCGTCCAGAACGCCGGTCACACGGCCGGAGTTCAGCACAAGGATCCGGTCGCACAGCGCGATCAGCACGTCCAGATCTTCGCCGACGAAAATCACGGCGGTGCCGTTTTCCTTCTGCTTTGTCAGAAGGTTATAAATCAGATACGAAGAGTTGATGTCGAGTCCGCGGACCGGGTACGCCGCCATCAGCACCTTCGGGTGAGACGCGATCTCACGGCCCACCAGGACCTTCTGCACGTTGCCGCCGGAGAGACGGCGCACCGGCGTGGTGGCGCCGGGGGTCACCACCTCAAGCTCG
>CACYHJ010000100.1:2718-12292 GCA_902774165.1 Oscillospiraceae bacterium | reverse complement strand
CCATTCCGCAGGAGAACTACAGGGAAGATACCCGTCAGGGTGTTGCAATCGAGTATTTCACAGATAAGCCCCAGCCGGACGAGGCGGGATCGGCGTCATAACGCCGGGGCATGAAAAAACCGGGTTCATCCGAACCCGGTCGATTCACGAAAAACCTTGCCTCACAAAGAAAAATCGAGTGTTCATAAGTGAACTCCCTTATGAATACTCGAAATGGTGGAGATGGCGGGAGTCGAACCCGCGTCCGAAAAACCATCCGTTCAACTTTCTCCGGGCGCAGTCGCGTTTCGATCTCCCGGCAAGGCAGACACGCGACAGACTGTCTTGCCGGCAAGGCGCGTTGGTCATGACGGGCTACGAGCCGCTTACCCGTTCACGTTCACCGCAAAATGACGCCCAGACCGGAGCCGCGGTACTCCCCGGCAGGACGGCTGCTTTAGTTAAGCAGCAAGAGCAACTTTATTGTTGTCGTTTATTTTGAAAGTTTGGAGCTTTTAAGGAAGTTCCCCGCTTCCGCCCGCTGATCGAAGTTCAGATTCCCCGTCGAAATCCTTTCATCCCCATATCAAATTTTGTTTAACAATTTCACAATTTTTCCGCCGCCCGGCTCACCGTCGCGTTCCGAATTATGAACGAAGCGTGATGCGTTGCGGACCCGTCTGTGACGTCCTGCCGGTCCGGAGGCGTTATATCCTTCAGAGGGAATTAAAAACGTGATTTTTCCCGTTCCGCGCAGAATTGTATTATAGAACGCAATTATTACAAAAATAATATGCACGTGTAAACTTTATATTATTCCGCCGGCGATTTATGAAAAATTCAGACGGATCCGGCGCTATTGACATCATTACAGGCGTCTGATATAATATTGTGAGCAATAAAACACAGACCGCGCCGGACGATTCTCCCCCGCGGCCGGAAAGGATTGAAACCAATGAAATACATCAAACCGATCTCCCTGCTTCTTCTCTTCGTTCTGCTCTTCTCCGCCTGCACCGGCGGGAAAACCGCAGAGCCCGCGCCCTCCGGCGAAACGGAACCCGCGCAGACGGCGGCTGTCACAGACGCGCAAACCTCGGCGGCGCCCACCGACGAGCCCACCACCTCCGCGCTGATCGACCGCACCGCGGAAGACGTCTATCTCAACCACCCGGAGCTCACGCCGGTGAATTACGCATCCCCCGCCCTGCTGCCCGCCTCCGCGGACGCGGGTCAGGAATACATCGACAGCATCACCTTTGTGTGCGACTCCCCCTTCTACTGGCTCAAGCTCTACGGCCTGCTCACCGGCGGCACTGACACCACTCAGGTCTGGACCGGCCCCGAGGGCACGATGACGCTTGCCTATCTGCGGGATTTCAAAATCCTTGATCCCTTCGACAAGGTGGAGCGCACGATCCCCGACACCGCGGCGCTGCACAAGCCGCCCATGGTCCTGATCACCATCGGCATCAACGGCGTCTCGTTTATGGATGAAGAATACTTCAAGACGGAATACCGCCACCTGATCGACGTGATCCACGAGGCGAGCCCGGAAACCACGATCCTCGTGCAGTCGATCCTGCCCATCGCGCCCACCTATAAAAACTGGGGCAAGATCACCAACGCCACGATCACCGCGGCAAACCGCTGGATCATGGAGGTCGCGGAGGAATACGGGCTGCATTATCTCGATTCCTTCTCGGTGCTTGTGGGGGACGACGGCAACATCAAGCCGGAGCTTGTGATGAAGGACGGCCTGCACGCCAACAAGGACGGCCTGACGCTGGTGCTGAAGTATATCCGCACCCACGCGTATCTCAAAGAAAACTGAGACAATACCGAAAAAACGACCGGGCGTTCCGCCGATTGCGGAGCGCCCGGATTTTTTACGCGGAATCGTTGTTCCGAAATCATTTTTTTGCAAGATTATTTCAGATTCGACGCAAACAAAACCGGTCCGGAAGCGTCCCGATTGACCCTCGAGAGCGTTTTCCGGCTTCCGAAGGCCGTTTTTTTGCAAAAACCGTTGACTATAAAAAAACGGTCTGCTAAAATATCCCTGCATAAGAGTCTGCGAACGCCCCGTTATCTTATTTAAAAGAGGTTTTGCGATATGATGAACGCGCATATGCGGTTCCCCGGCGGAAAGACCAAGGCCGTGACGCTCAGCTACGACGACGGCGTACGGCAGGATCTGCGGCTGGCGGCGCTGGCGGACGACTGCGGGTTCCGGTGCACCTTCAACGTCAACAGCGCCAGAGTGGGAGACAAAAACCATCTCGCCTACGGCGAGCTGAAAGAAAACATTCTGAGCAAGGGGCATGAGGTCGCGATCCACGGCGAGTTCCATCTGGCGCCCGGCACCCACCGCACCCTCGTCGGCCTGCGGGACGCGCTGAACTGCCGGCTGCAGCTGGAAGAGAATCTCGGTGTGATCATCCGCGGCATGGCGTACCCCAACAGCGGCGTGACGCGCTTTACCGGCGGGTCCGATTACGAAACCGTGAAGCGGTACCTGACGGATCTTGGAATCGTATATTCCCGTTCGCTTGCCGGGGACAACAACGGGTTTCTTCTTCCGGAGGACTGGCACCGCTGGATCCCGACGGCGCATCACAACAACGCCCGCGTGATCGACTGGGCGAAGGAATTCGCCGGGATGGACGTCAACGGCCAATACAGCGACGCCCGTTTCCCGCGCCTGTTCTACCTGTGGGGCCACAGCTATGAATTCGACAACAACGGCAACTGGGGGCGTCTTGAAGAAATTTTCCGCATTCTCGGCGGGAAAGACGATACCTGGTACGCGACGAATATCGAGATCTATGACTACGTGACAGCGTTCCGTTCGCTGATCTTCAGTGCCGACGGGACCCGCGTATACAACCCGACGCTGACGGATCTGTATTATGAGACGGAGCAGGAGTTGTATTGCATACCCTCCGGCAGGACCGTCGGAATCGAAGCGTAAAAGAGGAACGAAAACCCGCGATGAATCAATATCTTCTGCTGGGGATCTCCCTTGCCGGGAGTCTCACCGGCTCCGTCGTCAAAAAAACGCTGAGCGACCGGTATCGGAACGGAAATTTTGAGCGGTTCCTTTTCAGCGCAGTCACCAGCGCCGTTGCCGCCGCGGGCCTTGCGGTCTACTCCGGATCCCTGCGGGCGTCCGGCTTCACGATCCTGCTGGGCGCCGTATTCGGGCTGACGACGGCAATTCAATCCGTTTTCAACATGAGAGCGATCGAGACCGGCCCGTATTCTTATACCACGGTGCTGGGTTCGCTTTCGATGATCATTCCCGCCCTGTCCGGCGCGGTGCTGTGGGACGAGAAAATCTCCGCCGTTCAGATTGTCGGCATCGTGCTGATGGCGGCCTGCTTCGTGCTGTCGGCAAACTTCAAAGGGGACGAAAAAAAGGCGACGCTGCGGTGGCTGCTGTACTGCCTGGTCTCCTTTTTCACCACCGGCGCCATCGGCGTGATGCAGAAATGGCATCAGAACACCGGCTTTAAAGACGAGCTGGATGCGTTTCTTGTGATCGCGTTCGCGGTTTCGTTCGTGTTTTCGATTGTGACCGCGCTGGTCTGCAGAAAGCGGGACGGCGCGGGGGCGGAAGGAAAGAAGCTGACCGCTCCCGTGCCGCTGGCGCTGATGGCGGTCGCCGGCGCGGGGATCGCGCTGTGCAACAAACTGAACCTGTATCTTTCCGGCGCGATGGACAGCGCGGTGTTCTTCCCCGTGTTCAACGGAAGCATCCTGATGCTTGTCACGCTGGTCGCGGTCGTATTTTTCAAAGAACGGCTTACGGGAAAGCAGTGGATCGGCATGGCCGTCGGCGCTTGCGCGGTGATTTTGCTGTGTGATCCTGTTAAATTCTGATTTATCGCTGCGCGATAAATCAGAATTTACCGGCAATCGTCAATCGGCATTCGGCAATCGTGCCTGTCAAATAGACGCTCAGCATAATAATCGAGATGAGCTTGTAAAATTTGCAGAATTGTAAAATTGACGATAGATATCATATCAAAAAGCAGGCGTCAAATTTACAATCCGAATGCCGATTGCCGAATGCCGATTGCCGGTCGGGCGTCAGCCCGATAAATCAGAATTTACCACCAACAGAAAGAAGGAACATACCATGTCAACAACGAAACCCGCCGTTACCGCCCACGCGGGCGCGATGGGCTTTGCGGACAACAGCATCGAGGCGATGCAGGCGGGCGTCGACGCCGGCGCCGATATCGTGGAATTCGATCTGTCGTTTACCCCGGAGGGCGCGGCGGTCCTCTCCCACGACGCGCCGCAGGGCGTCGAGCCGACGCTGGCGGACGCCTTTGATTTTCTGCGCAGGAACCCCACGATCCGCGCGAACGTGGACCTGAAACAGATGACGGATCAGCTACCCGCCGTACAGACCGCCGCGCAGGAAGCCGGCGTGCTGGAGCGTATCTTTTTTACCGGGATCGAAGAGGACTGGGTCCCCGGCGTCAGAAGGCTGTGCCCGAAGATCCCTTATTATCTCAATTACGGGATCGACGACGACCGCCGGCAGGACGCGGACTACCTCGCCGGGATCGCGGAGCTTGTGAAGTCGCTCGGCGCGCTGGGGCTGAACATTCATCACAGCGGCGCGACCGCCCTTCTTGCGGACATCCTGCATCAGCGGGGGCTGGAGCTCTCGGTCTGGACGGTGAACGATCCCGAGCAGATCCGCCGCATTGCCGCCATCCGGCCGGACAACATCACCTCCCGCCGCCCGGATCTTGTACGCGCGGAGCTCGGAGCAGAATAACCGGATCCGCTTTTATTATCCGAAACAGTAAAATCCTCTTGCAAACAGGCGTGTTTTATGGTATTTTAATACTATAAGGGGTGAAAGTGTTTTGAAAGGCAATAAAATATTTTTGGGAACCTTCGCGACGCTCACGGCGGTCGCGGCGGTAATCCCGCCGGTGTTCGCAGGCAGCCCCGTGTCTGTCGACGATCCGCGAGGCGCGCCGGAAGCGATAACGGAGGCTGCCACGCAGGAACTGACGGAAGCGCTTACCGAGGAAGGCACGACGGCGGACGGGGGGATCGGCGTCACAATCATTGACAAAGCGATCCCGAACGAGGGCGGGCCGAAACAAATCGAAACCGTTGAATTCCTGTTGGGCGACGTGGACGCAAACGGACGCGTTACCTCCAAAGACGCGCGCCTTGCGCTGCGGGCGGCCGCAAAGCTGCAGACGCTGACGCCGGAGCAGGAGAAAGCCGCGGATTACGACAAGAACGGCAAAGTCGTCTCCGCCGACGCGAGATTCATTCTGCGCGCCGCGTCGAAGCTCGACCCGTTCAAGCCGGTGGAACCGCCGCCGAAGACCACCGCCGCGCCCACCACAACGGCGGCGCCCACGACCACCGCGGCGCCCACCACGGTCCCGCCGACCACCGGATCCTCACGACCGGATTACAATATTCTGGAAGACAGCAACATTCAGCTTCTCGGAGAGCCGAAAACCATTGTGATCGACCAGAACAAATGGTATCTCGCGATGGTCAACAACCAGTACGCCATGCCGTCAAATTACAACGTGCAGACCGCCCCGGCGATTCCCGGCAGCGCCGTAACGCTTGATTACCGCGTCGCCCCGAAGTATACCGAGATGTACAACGCCGCGAAGCGCGACGGGATCTATCTCACGCCCTACTCCGGCTACCGCTCCTATCAGCGGCAGGCGAACAACTACGCCCGCAAAACGGCGCTGTACCAGTCCTACGGTTACAATCTCGCCGAGGCGAAGGCAAAGGCCGCGATGATCATCATGCCGCCCGGGTGCAGCGAGCACAATCTGGGGCTTGCGATGGATATCATCGGCACCAACAACAACTTCTACACCACCCGCGCCTACGCCTGGCTGATGGAGCACGCCGCCGATTACGGCTTTATCCTGCGGTACCCGAAGGATAAGCAGCACATCACCCGCGTGGAATACGAGCCCTGGCACTGGCGTTACGTGGGCGTGGAGCACGCGCGGAAAATCAAGGCCTCCGGCCTGTGCTACGAAGAATACTGCGCAGTCAACGGTCTGATGCCCCAGACCGTATCATAACCGGAACCGAACAACCGGATTCATCCTGAGCGCTCTGCCGAATCCCCGGCGGAGCGTTTTTTTGTTGACTATGCTTGAAAACGGTGATATAATTAATTTGTATTAATATACAACGGAGGCAGACAATCATGAAACGATTGACAAAACTGATTGCTTTTGTGCTGAGTTTCGCGCTTCTGATCCCGCTGGGGACCGTCGCTTTCGCGGGCAGCGCGGCAAAGGACGGCGTTCACGCCATCATCGACGGCATCCGGGACGGTTCCCTTGTGCTGGACGACACGGTTTCGGGGGAAGACGGAGAAGCCGGTATTTTCTCCGGCGACGGCGCGGTGCAGGCGTTCAAAAACGTCCGGACGTTTGCGGATCTTTTCCGGGCGTTCTGGCACTATATCCGCTCGATCATCCATTCCATTCTGAATTTTACGGCGAATCACGTGCTGCAGGACGCTCATCCGGAGAAAAAATACCTTGCGGATTATCAGAGCGAGCATTTTTATTCCGGAACGCAGACCTTTATCACCGAGCCGGCTGCCGGCTGGCGGCTGGGATACTCCAACGTGGTATACACCCCGGAGGATCTTCTGGAGCACGGATACTACATGGGCGGCTACGATCTGTTCAAGGTCGCGAAGGGCAATTTTGACGATCTGAAGGTGCGGGCGATCTGCATGAGCGACGGCTCCGGCCGCGGCGTGACCGCCTTCGCGGTGATCGACGCCATCGGTATTTCCAACTACGACGTGCGGCAGATCCGCGCCCGGGTCGAGGAGTGGGCAAAATCGAGCGGCGCGGACTTTAACGCGATCAACGTGGCGGTCTCCCATACCCACAGCGGACTTGACACCCAGGGCATCTGGGCGTCTCCCAAGGCGTGGCTGAACAACCTGGCGGCCATGGGCGTGGATTCCCTTGCCCCCGAGGGCGTGGATCCCGCGCTGACGGAGCGTTTCGTCTCCTGCGCGGCGCAGGCCATTGAAGAGGCTTACGGGGCGATGGAGCCGGGCAGACTATACTACGCGTCAAAGAACGAAAAGGAGTATTTCAACGACAAATCCGACCCCGACATCGTTCTTGAAGACATCACCCGTCTTCGTTTCGTGCCGGCGGACGCGGCTTCCACCCCCACCATCATCGCGAATTTCGGCTGCCACCCGGAAACGGTAGGCCTGAAGACCGACGACACCGCGGGAGACCGGATCTCCGCCGATTTCCTCTATTATACCGAACAGATCCTGAATCAGAACGGTTACAATTTCATTCTTCTGCAGGGCGGCCTGGGCTCGCTGATCTCCAGCGGCAGAGGGCCCTCGAACGACGAGCTCGATCTCAACCGATATGAGAGCACGGTGCGGTTCGGCTGGGAGATCGGTTATCTTCTTCTCGGCATGACCATGAGCGAGGAAGAGATCGCCGCGCAGCTGGACGGCGGCTCCGACGCTGACATTTATAAAGGCAGAGACACCGAGGCGTATACCCTGTGGTATCAGGACTGGCAGCCCTCGGAGGAAACCGAGGTCGCGCCGATTCTGAACCTGCGCATCGAAGAGGTCGTCTTTGAGATGGACAACCCGATCCTCGTGGGCGTGGGCAAGCTGGGCTTCGCCTCCAACGTGATGCTCTACGGCGACGACGGCAAGACCATCTACACCGTCACCGAAGTGGGATATCTCGAACTGGGCGAAAACATCAAGGTCGCCATGATGCCCGGCGAGGTGGCGCCCGAGCTGGTCAAGGGCGGCAAGACGCTGACCGCGGAAGGCTCCTCAAAAGGCGAGGATTTTGCCTACGGGCCGATGAAATCATATTTCGATGACGACACGGTTCTGCTGGTATTCGACGTGATGAACGATTCCACCGGTTATATCATCCCCGACAACGATTACGGCGAGGTAGTCGTCCGCTGGGACAGCGACATCAACGGCTTTACCGCCAACACCGACGGCATGCTGTCCTTCGGCTCCAAGTCCGGATCGGTGTTCGTGGGAACATTCCTGGAGCTGGCAGATTATAGAAATACAAAAAATGGCTCTGTGTGTTGATTTTCGCACACATATTTCAAAACAGTATTCTATAATCAAGTCGCGGAGCGACAAATCAGTATTTATGTGAAATGTTAACTGTGAAATGTGAACTGTGGATAGCAATTACATCTCACATCTCACATTTCACATCTCACTGAATACTGAATTTGTCGAGGTCGAAGACCTCGACAAACTCAGTATTTCCGGAAAGGATTGACACTTATGAAAAGGTTTCTCTACTACCTCATCCAATGGACCTGGGGGCTGCCGGTAAATCTCATCAGCGGCGTGATCTACCTGATCTGCAAGGCAATGGGCAAGAAACAGGAGCGGTTTTTCAACTCCTTTATCACCTATCTCGACTGGAAGCAGGGCGGGCTGTCGCTGGGGCAGTTCATCTTCATGAAGAACAACCATCCCAATCAAAACTGGACCTACAACACCCGCATCCACGAATACGGACACACCTTTCAGGCGTTGCTGCTGGGGCCGCTCTACTGGATCGTGATCGGCATTCCCAGCGCCGTGTGGTGCAACTTCTTTGAGAAATGGCGCAGAAAGAACAAGATCTCCTATTATGTTTTTTATCCTGAAAAATGGGCGAACTATCTGGGACAGAAACACACGGGACTGAAAATGACCGACGTGGACCCGGACAAAGAACGAAAGAAAAAAGGATCGGCCTGACGATCCTCACTTAAAAAACAAACGATGACCGGATTTCCCGGGACCGAAAAGAGCGGCACAGCGCAGGCTGTACCGCTCTTGTTTTATGATCCTTCAAGTTGCCGGAATCAATAGATCCGCGCCAGGAAGCCGATGAACTGGCCGTAATGGATGAAGAAGTGGACGATGCTGTAGAAGATGCCGATCACGGGGATGTCTCTGTGCGCCTCATAGTTGTCGCAGTGCGTGCAGCGGAACACATAGACGTTCGCGTTGGGATCCTCAAATTCCTCATTGCACCGGTCGCAGACGCCGTCGCCGTCGTTGTCGTAATGGCCCAGGACGGGAAGCGCCCGGGTCTCAACGGTGCCGCACTGTGTACAGGTGCGGGTCTCGGAGCCTTTTTCCGCGCAGGTGGACTCCGCAACGGTCTCCCAGGGGGTGAAGGTATGGCCCTTCGCGGACTCATACATCGTCTGAGTCTCATGGCAGTGCGCGCAGGTGTAGGTGTTGGTGCCGGCTCTGACGCAGGGATTCTCGGAGGAAGAACTCGTCAGCTCCCACTGGTGGACGGTCTTCTCGATCGTCTCGCCGGAGGAGACCAGCGTGCCGCAGGCAAGGCAGTAGGTATCGCCGGTATAGCCCGCGTGGTTGCAGTCCGCCTCAACGGCGCCGCGCAGCTCGGTTTCACCCACATGCTTCGTCATATCCTTTGCGCCGGTTTCGGTCTTGGTCTGATGGCAGTTCACGCATTCAAGCATCGTTACGGCGGCGGTCACGCAGTCGCCCGCGGTCACGCTGATCGTCTGC
>CACYHJ010000100.1:0-2713 GCA_902774165.1 Oscillospiraceae bacterium | reverse complement strand
AGTCGATGCACTTATTCGCGGTCACACCGTCTGTGCCGCAGGTCGGGGGCGTGGAATGCTCGCCGTCGGGCGTCCAGCGGTGCTCTTGAGTCTCTTTGACGCTCGCGTCGTCCAGCGCGGTTCTGCTGTGGGTGGTGCCGTTGCCGTCGTCGCTCCAGGGGCCGAATTCATGCGTAAGCGCCTCGGTCTCCACCGTATGCTCATGGCCGCAGTCGGCGCAGCGGTAAGTGGTATAGCCGCCGTGCTCGGTGGTGGCGTCGAGGAAATCGATCACCTGATCGTTATGAGCAAGCCCGGTCTCGTTGTGGGCGGGGTTGTTGGCGCAGATGCGGGCATGGGTGTCGCCGTCGTCCCGGAAGGACCAGGCGTGGGCGTTGGCGTCAATCGGGATCTCTTCGGTTTTCTCATTGCCGCATTCGGTGCAGGTGTATTTTTTCAGACCGGCTGCGGAGCAGGTGGCGGGTGTGACGACGTCAAACTCGTCGGGGTAGTTATGGGCGATTCTGTCGATGCTGTCGCCGTCGGCGACCTTTCTGCCGCAGTCAAGGCACAGACGGTCGCCGGTATAGCCTTCCGCGTCGCAGCGCGGCGCGACGTAGGTATCGGAATCGAACACGGTCTCGGTGGTGGAGTGTCTGGTATAATCTTTCTCTGTGACCGTCTCCGCAAGCGTGATCTGCACGGTTGCAGCCGCGTCGGAGAAGAGTTTGCCGCACTCGGTGCATTCCCAGTAAGCGATATTGCCCTCATGGGAGCAGTCGGCGGCCGCCGCGGGGTGAGCGGTCAGGTCGTGACCCGGCGCGTGGACCACAAGATCCTCCGCGGTGATCTCTTCTTTGCCCTCGTTGAACAGCTTGTGGCATACGGAACATTCATAGTAAGCGATCTGTCCGTCGCCGGTGCAGGAGACGTCCACCTGCGGAATCAGCTCGCCGTAAGCGTGGTCGCCAAGCTCACCGTATTCCTGTCCGCAGACGTCGCAGACCGCTTTCGCAAGACAGGTGGCCGTGCCGCCGGTATGATCCTCGGTCAGCTCGCCGTAAGAAGTTCCGCAGACGTCGCAGACCGCCTGATCCTTACAGGTCGCCGTGCCGCCGGTGTGCGCCTCGCTGCCGTAAACGGCGGTGTAGATCGCTTCGCCGAGCACCTCGGAGACCGCGGGATCCCAGTTCGCGAAACTGTAATGCCGATCCGCGTCAGGCGCTTTATTGTCAGGCTCCGCGCAGGCGGGAGTCTCGCCGTACTTATAAGTTTTGGCGTCAAGCAGCGCGCCGTCATAGTCGACAAAGCGCACCTCGGCGGTCTTTTTCACAAGATTGATCGCGCCGAACATCTGGGCGGCGACTTTCGCGGCGTTGCCCGCTGCGCTGGCGCCGTGAAGGGCGGCGGTATCGGCGGAGATATCGTCGCCGACATAGCTGAAGTTGGCGGGATCGGCGTTCGCGACCGCAACCAGAGCCGCCTTCGCCTGCGCGAGAGACTCCTCGGTGTAATACGCCGCGTGGTCGTTGATCTCGTTGAAAATATCAATCGCTTTGTAGGTGCCGGTCACGCCGTCCACCGTCGCGGTCGCGCCGGTGTTCATGATCGTGTAAACGGGCTTGTAGTTGATAATGTAATAATCGGAATTTGTGCCGATCGAAGTGTCTTCGTAGTGGCGGCTGCCCCATTCCGTATAGCTGCCGTATTCCTGGAAGGACACGCCCTGCTCCCGGTCAAAGCCGCTTTCCGTATTGCCGGTGCCGAGATAATACAGCTTATTATACCAGAAACGGGAGGTCGAGGTATTGTCCTGCTGCGCGTTGTTGCCGTATTTGTCCTGGCATTCGGAGGGATCAACGCCGTATTTATCATTATTCCGATAAGAGAACTGATAGCGGACCTCTCCGCCGTCATCCGTATCGAGATGCTGACCGGCCCAGGTCTGATATCCGCCGCTCATATATCCGATCCAGTTTTCACGAAGCCCCATAACGCTGCTGTTTGATTTGAGCGCGTGGAGCACGTTTTCATGTTTTGTGCCGACTTTGGACTCAAACTCGATCGGCGCGCTGGTCTCATTCGATCCGTCATACACGAGCACGACGCGGGTGGACGGCGTGACCATCTTGTTCTTCATATAGAACTTATCGACTTCGCCGGAAAAATCCGTCTCACCGCCGTCGGCGTAAACAATATTGGAATAGAAATCGGTACCGATTACTTCGCTCGCGCCGTCTTTATTGATTTTGATCTCAGCGGTGTACGCGGCGTTTTTCGTCAGATCGGCGGCGCTCAGCGCGTCGAATGCCGTCTCGGCGTCCGCGATTTTGGTCTCATACGCGTTCTGCGCGACGCCCTTGTAGATACGAAGATCGTGGACGTAAGCCTGCAGATCCGGGTCATTCCAGCGGGAACGGCCGATGAAGTTATTGTGATAAGTGGAGACCTCATTCAGGAACTGCGTAAGATAGGTCGCCTTCTCCGCGGCGTCGCCCGAGGAAGCGTAATGCACGCCGTCAATATAGAATTCGACGTCGGTTGCGGAAATGGTGATCGTAACGTCGTAGGTTCTGCCGGCAGTAAACGTGGGACCGTTCACGGGATAAGCCTTCACACGCTCTTCCCCGCTGAAGAAGCCGACAATGGGGAACTTGCCGTCGCTGAACCAGGAGGGGTTGCCCGCGATATACAGATGCTTCTCTATGGTAGAAGCGTCGTTCAGGCCCAGAGA
>CACYHJ010000099.1 GCA_902774165.1 Oscillospiraceae bacterium | reverse complement strand
CAGATAACGCACCCTGGTCTCCGGGGACATCCTCGCGTAAACGCCCGCCTTTTCCGCGCAGAACCGCCGGTCCGCGCAGCAGCAGCGCTCCCGCAGCTCGTCAAGATCCAGCGAACGGAGCGCAAAGAAGGACAGAAGCGCGTTTTTCACCGTTTCCGCGTCCGGCTTCTCCGCCGCCTCGCCTGCCGTTCTGATCAGCACATAAGACAGGCACTGCCGCAGGAAGACCGCGGCGCCGACGCTGAGGCCCTCCGGGCCGAGGAACTCAGCCAAAGGCTCCGTTTCCGGCAGCTTCCCGTCCCGTACCGCGCCGGCGATGCGCCCGATCACGGCGACAAACGCCTCTGTGCGGGCAAACGCCGAAAAATCCCGGTCCCCCGCCAGCGCGCCGCACTCCCTGCGGAACGCCGGGAGATGCTCCGCCGCGGAAGGGTCCGCCGACGCGGGCCGGCAATAGCGGGCAAACGCAGTCTCATATCTTTTGATTTGCCGTGTGAGATTCACGCAGATCTACCTTCTTCAAATGATAATGGGTCGTCATTAGTTTCTCCCCGCGGGCAAAGATCATGCAGCCGGGAGGAAAATAAGAAGGAAAATTGACTTTTCTGCAAAGTTTTCTCAAATCACTTGCAATCCTGCCGCCGCTGTGATATCCTTATTGAGGAAAATAAAAATAAAGGAGTCTGTATTATGAGTCTCAACAAGATCATTACCTATCTTATTTACATCATCAAAACCCTTGAAACCGCGCTGCTCAAAATGGTCAATTCCTTCGGCGGCACCACTTACGCCAACTGGGACGACCTGATGAATTCCCAGACGACCGTCCCGGAGACCACGGCCGAGGAGACGACGGTCCCCGAGACCACGGCGGCAGGCTGAGCACGAAAAAATGCAAAAATCGCTGTGCGGCATTTCCCATCCGCACAGCGATCTTCATAATGCCGTGTTTTTTGCGGCGATCCTGTTTTATACAGACGCAAATTCGGAGGATTCCATGATCAACACAGACGAAATCAAACAGCAGCTTCTCACGGCCTATCCCTACCGGATCGAGCTGCACGCCCATACCAGTCCCGCCTCCGGCTGCAGCAGGGTGCCCGGGGACCGGCTGGCGGAAAACTTCAAAAACGCCGGCTACGACGCAGTCGTGATCACGAACCACTTCGGCCGGGGGACGCTGGTCGACTATTATCAGGCGAAAAGCAAAGAAGAGAGCCTTGAAAAATATCTGGCGGATTATGATCTGGCGAAGCAGACCGGGGAAAAGATCGGGCTGAAGGTTTACCTCGGCGCTGAGATCCGCTTCGAGAACGTCAACGACAACGACTATCTTCTGTTCGGGATGGACGAGGAACTGCTTTCCGTCGCCTATGATTATATCGACAAAACCCCGGAGGAATTCTATACCGAAGGCAAGGATTCCCGCACGCTGTTCGTGCAGGCGCACCCCTTCCGGGACCGTATGACGCAGCTCGCGCCGGAATATCTCGACGGGTTTGAGGTATTCAACCTGCACCCCAACCACAATTCCCGCATCGCCTTTGCCGAGCGGTACGCCATGGAGCGTCACATCGCCCTCAGGACCATCGGCACGGACTATCATTATGAGACTTATGAAAACCTCTGCGCGACGCGCTTTGCCGAGCTACCGGAGGATTCCTTCGCTCTTGCGCGGATTCTGCGGCAACGGGATTTCCTGTGTGAAATCGGGGATGCGCTGATTCTTTGATAAAAAACAACCGGGAGGAATCGAAATGGAATCGTCTTCCGTAAAAAAAATGAAACTGCTGTACCTTGCGCAGATGCTGGCGGAGGAAACAGATCAGAACAACGCGCTGACCATGCAGCAGATTCTGGACCGGCTCGAGCGCCACGGAATATCGGCGGAGCGAAAATCCATCTACACCGACCTTGAAGACCTGCGCGCCTTCGGGATGGACATCAAAGGCGAGAAGGTCGACCGCAATTACGTCTATTATCTTGCCAGCAGGGATTTCGAGCTGCCGGAACTCAAGCTTCTGGTGGACGCGGTGCAGTCGGCGAAATTCATCACGGAGAAAAAATCCGCCGAGCTGATCAAAAAGCTGGAGGGGCTCGGCAGCCGCAACGAAGCGAAATACCTTCACCGGCAGGTGCTGATCGCCGGGCGGATCAAAACCATGAACGAGAGCATCTATCGCAACGTGGACGCGGTTCAGAACGCGATTCTCGAGAACCGGCAGATCACGTTTCAGTATTTCAACTGGAACGTGAGGAAGGAGCAGGAGCTGCGCCACTACGGCATGCGCTACCGGGTCAGCCCCTGGGGGCTGATCTGGGACGACGAGTATTATTACCTGCTCGGGTACGACCCGGACGACCGGATCATCAAGCACTACCGGGTCGACAAAATGCTCCGCATCGCCCGCACCGACGACAAGCGGGAGGGCGAGGAGACGTTCCGGCAGCTGGATCTGGCGAAATACTCGAAAAGTGTATTCGGGATGTTCGGCGGCGAAATGACCGAGGTCACGTTTGAGGCGAAAAACCACATGGCGGGCATTTTAGTGGACCGGTTCGGCAGAGATATCATGATGATCCCGCAGGACGACGAACACTTTACCGTCACGGTGCGCGTCGCGCTCAGCGGACAGTTCTACGGCTGGCTGACGGCCCTCGGCCCGGATATCAGGATCATCGCCCCCTCCGCCGCCGTCGAGGGGATGCGGGAGATTGCAGCAAGACTCAGCGCGCAGTACAGCGCGCCGGAGCAATAATATTTCAGACAACGGAAAACCGCCCTTTGTCTTCGGCGCGGCGTGATGGCGTGATAAGGATGTTTTTTGATCTATATCTGTGCCGCGCCGAAATGAATTGCGCCTGTCGGCGCATGAATTGACGTTCTGTCATGAATTGTGCCTTCGGCACGTGAATTGCCCGTGGGGCATAAGGCGCAATTCAATTCACGGCAAAGCCGTCAATTTATAAAAAAACAAGCTGAGAAAAACGATCTTTTTTGATCCTTTCTCTCAGCTTGTTTTCTTTTTAACTGCGAACTTACGCACTGGGCTGACGCGTAGTGAGAATACTGCAATTCACGCCCGGACGTTCAGACCGAGGGCGGAAATTTTACAGGGATTACCCGCGGGGAGGCGCCGATACGTTGTCGCCGAGCTGATAACCGTATTTATTCAGGAAGGTCTTGATGCGGTCGTTGGGATTGAGAAGGCCGCTGATGGACTTGTCCACATTCATGGTGTCGATCAGCAGGGAGATGTATTTGGACATATCCACGCTGTGGTACCAGGGACGGTCCAGCAGCTCCTGCGGCTGATAGATCAGGTTCGTCGTGTAGATGCCGGCAATATCGCCGCGCTCATAGGCCTCGTCAAACAGCTTCAGGCCTTTGCAGAACAGGCCGAACGCCGTGCAGACGAAAATTCTCGCGGCGCCGAGCGCCTTGAGCTTGCTGACGACCTCCAGCATGGACTCGCCGGAGGCGATCATATCGTCGACGACGATCACGTCCATCCCCTTGATGTCTCTGCCCAGATACTCATGGGCAAGGATCGGGTTGCGGCCGTCCACGACGCGGGAATAGTCGCGGCGCTTATAGAACATGCCCAGCTCCAGCTCCAGCACGGTGGCGTAATGGATGCAGCGGTGCAGGCCGCCCTCATCGGGAGAAATAATCAGAAGGTTATCTTTGTTGATTTTAAGATCGGGCGTATTTTTGACCAGCGCCTTGATCATCTGATACATTGTGGTGACGTTCTCGAACGAATGCAGCGGGATCGCGTTCTGCACCCGCGCGTCGTGCGCGTCGAAGGTGATGATCGCGTCAACGCCCATATGGTTGCACAGCTCCTGCAGACAGAGCGCGCAGTCCAGAGATTCCCGGCTGGTGCGCTTGTGCTGCCTGCCCTCGTAGAGCATCGGCATGATCACGGTGACTCTGTGCGCCTTGCCCGCCATGGCGGCGATCACGCGCTTCAGGTTGGCGTAATGCTCGTCCGGGCTCATGGGCAGATTGTCCTGAAGATAACGCTTGGTGGTAACACCATAATTAAAAACGTCGCAGATGATGAATATATCATACCCGCGAACGCTCTCCTGTATGACAACCTTCCCCTCGCCCGTGCTGAAACGTGTAAAGTTTGTGTTGATGATGTAATTATCCTTCAGATAACCGTCAAAAAGTATAGAATACTTGTGACTCATCTTCACCTCGCTGCGGTACTTCACGATATAATCGTTCACCTTCTGCGCAAGCTCCTCGCAGCCGGGGGTGGCGATGATACCGAGTTTTCCGATCGGCAGAGCGGTCAATTCTTCAGCCATAATGCATTTCCTCCCTTTCGCTTTGTACTATTATTTTACAATTTCAGACCCTGTTTTTCAAGGGGAAATTCACATTCGTGTTAAATTTCGGCAATAATTATAAAGCTTTATGATTATTCGGGATAAATTGAAAACAATTTTGTTGAAATCATAAAAAATGACTTATTTCGTCTTTTTTATTCATTTTCTATTGAAAAATATTTTAAAATTAGATACAATTATTTTATCTATACTTATACAGGAGATTGCTCAATGCTCAACAAGAACATTAAAGTGCGCGTATCAAGAGCGATCGGGTCCTATGATGCAAAAAAGCAGTGCCGTTACGGCCTGAATTTCGGCAAGGGTATTATCACAACCGAACAGGGGAAAATATCCGTTGACGCCTATATCATGGGAATCACCCACCCCGTCAAGCGCTTTGAGGGCCGCGTGATCGCGGTGCTGCGCCGGAAAGACGGCAGCTACGCCGTTGTGGCTGCAGCAAAAAACCAGCGGTTTGTGAATTATGAGATCGAAGACGCCGTCGCCTTTGCGGAGAACCCGAAAAAATACAGGATGAACTGTTATTTTGAGAATTCCTGCGGCGCGATCATCTTCCGGAGGATCGGCGGGCAGACCAAGTTTCTTCTCATCAAAAACTGCAGAAGCAGCAACTGGGGCTTCCCCAAGGGACACATGGAGCGCGGGGAGGATCATCTTGCCACCGCGACGCGGGAGGTCCTGGAGGAAACCGGGCTGCATGTGCGCATCTTTGACGGCTTTGCCGAGGATTCCTCTTATATGATCGGGCCGAAGGTCGACAAGCGGGTGCGGATCTTCCTTGCGACCACCGACGATACCCGGACGATCATCCAGAAAGAGGAGATCGCGGCGTACACCTGGCTTCCCTACGAGGAGGCATACAACGCGCTGAATTTTGAGAACGACAAGCAGATCTTCAGGAAAGCGCACGATTTTATCGCGGAGCATCATCTGGACGAGGCGGACGGCGAACGGCGGCAGACGCCCTCCCCCGACGCACCCGGCGACGCCGCGGCGGAGGCATAAATCCTCCGCATTCTGTAGTATATCATAACAAAGGAGTCTGACTCAGATGAAAATCTTATACAACGACGGGCACGTCGCGGAGTGTCCGCAGGAGCTCGAGACGGAAGTGCTTCGGCACTCCGCCGCACATATTATGGCGCAGGCGGTAAAGCGCCTGTATCCGGACGCGCATTTCGCCTACGGCCCCGCCACCGAGAACGGGTTTTACTATGACGTGGATCCCGGCGAGGGCGCGATCAGCGAAGAGGATCTGCCCCAGATCGAGGCGGAGATGCAGAAGATCCTGAAGGAGAATCTCCCCTTCAAGGTTTATTCCCTCCCCCGCGACGAAGCGGTGGCGCTGATGGAACAGCGCGGCGAGAAATATAAAGTGGAGCACATCGGCGATCTGCCGGAGGACGCGGTGATCACCTTCTATCAGCAGGGCGATTATATCGACATGTGCGTCGGCCCGCATCTGACTTACACCAAGGCGCTGAAGGCCTTCAAGCTGACCGGCGTTTCCGGCGCTTACTGGAAGAACAACAGCGCAAACAAAATGCTGACCCGTCTGAACGGCGTCGCGTTCCGCACGAAGGATGAGCTGGCGGACCATATGCGCCGGCTGGAAGAGGCGAAATCCCGCGATCACCGCAGAATCGGCAAGGAAATGCGCCTGTTCATGACCGACGACCTTGTGGGAAAGGGGCTGCCCATGTTCCTGCCGAAGGGCTACACGGTCTGGCAGATCCTTGAGGATTATATCAAGAACAAGGAGCGCAAGCTGGGCTATCAGCACGTTCTGACTCCCTGCGTCGGCACGGTTGGCCTCTATGAGACCAGCGGCCACTGGGCGCACTATAAAGAGAATATGTTCCCGGTCATGGAGGTGGAGGATGAAAAATTCGTCCTGCGCCCGATGAACTGCCCGCACCACATGATGATCTACGCCAACCGCCGGCACTCCTACCGCGATCTGCCGATCCGCATCGGCGAGATCGCCCACGACTTCCGGTTTGAGGCCAGCGGCACCCTGAAGGGCATCGAGCGCGGCCGTCACTTCTGCCAGAACGACGCGCACCTTTTTGTCACGCCCGAGCAGATCAAGGCCGAGGTCAGCAGCGTTGTGGATCTCATTTTCGACGTTTACAAGGATTTCGGCATCACTGATTACCGCTGCGTGCTTTCCCTGCGCGACCCGGAGGATAAGGTCAAATACTATCCGGACGACGAGATGTGGGAGCACGCGGAGACCGCCCTCAGAGACGTTCTGAAGGACTTGGGCATCGACTTCACGGAGGAGATCGGCGAGGCCGCCTTCTACGGCCCGAAGCTTGACGTGAACGTGCGGCCTGCCGTCGGCGCGGAATACACTCTTTCCACCTGCCAGCTCGACTTCTGCCTGCCCGCGAAGTTCGACCTGAAATACGTGGACCGCGACGGCGTTGAGAAAACCCCCGTGGTGCTGCACCGCGCGATCCTCGGCAGTCTGGACCGCTTCATGGCGTACCTGATCGAAGAGACAAAGGGCGCGTTCCCCGCATGGCTTGCGCCCCTGCAGGTCAAAGTTCTGCCGGTTTCCGAAAAGAGCATGGATTACGCCCGCACCGTCTATGAGGCGCTGGAGGACGCGGACTTCCGCGTGGAGCTGGACGACCGCAGCGAGAAGATCGGATACAAGATCCGTTCCGCCCGTCAGGACGACAAGGTCCCCTATATGATCATCATCGGCGAAAAAGAAGTCGCCGACGGCACCATCTCCGTGCGCGACCGCGCCACCGACCAGACGGCGGTCTCCACCGTCGCGGAATTCGCGGAAAAGCTTCGTAAAGAGATCGCGGAGCATCGGTAAAGAGAATTCAAGACATCGAACCAACAAAAAATCCTGTCTTTCGGCAGGATTTTTTGATTTATGATATCAGTTTTAAAAATTTCGCCGCGTTCATCTGCTCGTTCGTCAGATACGCGCCGTCACGGAACAGCGCGTAGGTGGTGATCGGCGTGGGCGCGCTGCGGACGTCTTCTTTGGTCCGCAGATGGATTGCACGGAACGGAACGTCGTTTTCCTTTGCCGTCTGCTCCACGATCGGCACGTATTTCGCGTTGAACGGGCATTGATCCGTATAATACAGAACGAAACCCGGCGCGTCGGCGCGGGGATGTTTCGCGCAGGCTTTGAATTCCGGCGTAGCCGCGTCGTCGGATAACGGCAGATACCAGAGCTGAATCCCGTTATCCGCCTCGTCACATACCGAAAAACCCTTATATTTCAGATATTTCGGATCGGCGAGGAACGGTTTTTTCTTCGCGCTTGAAAGAATACAAAGCCCCCTTTTTCCTTTTTCCCGGCTGTCGGCGATGCAGGCGTTCAAGAGGTCGTTGGAGTACCCGTGCCCCTTGAAGGACCCTGATACCCACAGGCAGTCGATATACATATATCCTTCTGCATCGATCGGATTCCAGGCGTTTTCCGCCGGGATATACTCTATAAAACATTTGCCGCGCTCCGTGCTTTTCAGGAACACCAGCCCGTCGTCGAACCGGTCCGCAAGCCAGGCTTTCTTGGACGCGACCTGAACATCCTTGTTGTTGGAAATGGCGCAGCAGATATGCTCCGCGTCAAGATTTTCCTTCGTGACTCTGATATACTCCATGGAATGATCACCTCTGAAAATATCATACACATCGAATGAGAATATGTCAATATAAATATGCGGAAAAACAGAGGGGATGCAGGGTCCGTTTTCACGGGATCCGCGGATGGTTTTTGTTTTCATGATACGATCATTATGACAGCGGAAAAACCTGAGGAGTTCGAATCCCCGCCATGTGGTGCAAAAACAAAAAAGCCGCGCAAGGCGGCTTTCTGTTTTTGGTGATCCAGCGGGGATTCGGTTTTTGTTTTCTCGCTCCGCTCGATTGTCGCGGGCAAAACAGTCCGC
>CACYHJ010000098.1 GCA_902774165.1 Oscillospiraceae bacterium | reverse complement strand
AACGCGTATCCGGATTGTCATAGGCGTACTGGAAGTGCGTACCCGGCAGCGACACCGCATAGCAGCCCCGCAGCGCCTCATACGTTACCGGGGCGCCGGAATCGGCGGTGACGTCGAGCGGACTGCGCTCGATGCGGGCGGCGTTTGCCACGCCCTCAAAGCCGTGTGAGCCGTCGGTATAGATCCGGCAGCCGCAGGGGACCGAGTTCAGCACGTATCCCCCGGTCTCGTCGCCCTTGTTGATCCCCGTGCCGGGGACGTAATCGGCGGTCAGCGTCACGACGTAATCGCCGCCGTCCTTTTTCACTTCGAGCGCTTTCGTCTCGCCGCTGACGGGCAGAATGAAGCCGACCGTTCCCGCGTCTTTGATATCGAACGCGGCGTATTCAACGCTTCGGGCATCCGCGTTCAGATCGCCGTGAACGCCGTCCGCGTCTTTGATCTGCACCGCTGCGACGGTTTTCTCCGGGATGCGGATCTCGGCGCCGAAGGAATCCAGCGCCGTCGTCGCCTCGTCGGCGAACAGGGAGTACTGCAGATAGATCCGGTCGGACCAGACGTGGAATTCCTTGTCGACCTTGAACGCGCCGGGCTTCAGGTCGTAGTCGCGCACATGCACGTCGTAGTAGTATTCGCCCAGACGGATCGTGTTGACGCGCCCTTTTTCCCTGCTGTCGGAGGAATAACGGACGACGCCGTCCGCGTCTTTGCACCATGCGTCAAAGGAATCTGCGATATATACGTTCCCGTCCGCGTCCGTCAGTGTCGCGCCGTTGCCCCGTTTGCCGAGGGTGTGCGTCAGCGTCATATCGCGGTTCGTCATGCTGTATGCGCTGCGGGCAGCGTCGGCGTAAACGCACTGTGCGCCGTTCGCAAGCTTCGACGCCAGCAGTACGCTGTCGGCGAGCTCCGAGTCGCCGGAAATGTCGTTGACGGCCTCCGGCGCCTCCGCGGACCGCCACGGAGCGACGGAAACGCCGTTGAACAGCGCGGAAAGGCAGGTAAACAACGAAAGGATCAACGCGATCAGTCTTCTGAAAAACAAAGCCATAGCCGATTCTCCTCAGTTTATCTCAATCTGTGTTTTCCTGTAGCCCGGGCAGAATATTTTTCCGCCGCAGACTGTCCCGGATGCGGTTCCGGATCAGCGGAACACTTTATGATACAGCGTTTTCCAGGCCGCCACGCTCTTCCGGTCATATTCCTCCGGGAGAGCCGATTTCACGCGGCCCAGCATGGCGATCCGCGCAGCCGTAGAAGAGAGCGCGGGCATCAGACCGGGCTTTTTGAGGATATTCGCCTTTTCGAGGATCTCCGGCAGGGAATATCCGCCCCGTTCGCCCATCTCTTTCGCGGTCATGATGTGCTTCTCGAAGAAGAAATCCACGTCCGCGGGCTTCAGCGCGGAAAGGAAATTTTTCAGCAGCAGGTCGAAATAACCGCACTCCGCGCCCTTGCGGATCCGGTCCCGGTTGTATCGCCACAGTGTTTCAACCGAGGTATCGCCCTGAGCTTCAAGCACCGCGTCCGCAAGGCGCTTGCCGGCGCTCATGCTCAGGCCGATGCCGGAGCCGCTCAGGGGCTCGGTCATAAAGGCGGAATCGCCCACGGCGGCGTAACCGTCCGCAACGAACACCGGCGCGTGGCCGCGCAGGGGGATGCGGGCAAAATGGCCGCCCCGCAAAAGCCGGTCGCCCATATAGGGGTATTCTTTATGAAAATCGTTCAGACTCGCCTCGACCTGCGCCTTCGAAAGGCCGCCGAAGCCGCCCACGAGAACGTCCATAAAGTCCTCGCCGGTGATCATCCAGTCCATGCCCGGCACGCCGTTGTGGAAGAAATACACGATATAGGGCGGGTCGGAAAATTCGTCCGCCGTTTTGTCGAAATAGCCGCGCCAGGTGTAAAAAATATCGCCGCCCCGCAGCTCCCGGTCGATTCCGAACCGGGCAGGCAGAGAACGGCGCACAGGGGAATCCATGCCCGCCGCGTCAACGACGAGATCCCCGTTTACGATTTGTGTATCATCCCCGGACCGGACCCGAAGCCCCGTCACCCGGCCGCCGTCGACGACGGCGGACAGGATCTCCCGCTCAAACAGCAGCTGAACGCCGCTTTCCTCGGCGAGAGAAAGAAGATACGCCATCAGCTCTTTCCGGTCGATCATGCAGAAGGTCGGCTCCACGTCGGGATAAAGCTTGATCTGCTTCGCCGGGCTGTAATACGCCATGCGGTCCGCGGGAAGGAACATCCCCTCCGGCGGCTCGGGCAGGCCCGCGTTTTCAAACAGGCGGCGCGGCACCGCGTCGTGCCAGTCGTAACCGAGGGCTTCTCTTTTGCGTTTCTCGTATAATTTGACGGTATATCCCTGTTTTGCCAGCAGGATCGCGGCGACAAGCCCGCCGTGACCCGCCCCGGCGATGAGAACGTTGGGCATAAGAATCCTCCTTGAATTCTGATTTATCGGGCTGATGCCAGACCGGCAATCGGCATTCGTGACTGTCAAATAGACGTTCAACGGAAAATTCGGGATCATCTTGTAAAATATACACAATTGTAAAATTGACGATGACTGTAATATCAAAAGCAGGCGTCAAATTTACAATCCGAATGCCGAATGCCGATTGCCGATTGCCGATTGCCGAATGCCGATTGCCGATTGACGATTGCCGTTAAATACTGATTCAGCTCCGCTGAATCAGTATTTCTCCGGCACCGCCAAGTCCAGCGCGGCGGGGACGATCTCCACCGTGAACCGGTTCTCGTAAATGATCTCACCGTCGAGGGAATAGGCAAAGCCCTCCGGGGCGTCGACCTCCACCTTTTTCGCGGGGCGGTAGACGACGATATCCGCCATCTTCGGGTCGTCGATATGTTTGCCCTCGGTGTAAGTGCCGAGGATCTGCACAAAGCGCAGGCGGCTGATGGGCTTGATCAGGCAGACCTCCATCATGCCGTCGTCCGTCTCGGCGCGGGGCGCGCAGCGGAAGGAGCCGCCCACGTACTGCCCGTTGGCAAGGGTGCAGAGCAGCGCTTTTCCGTCGGGATTGAGCAGCTCGCCGTCAGCCGTCACGAAGCACTTGTTTTTCATGCTTTTGATCAGCGCGGTGACCACGCCCTTGGTGTAGGCGTTCTTGTTGCCGTGGCCGGTCTTTGCCCGCTCCTTGTTGATGGTGATCGCCACGGTGGTGTCAAAACCGAAATTCACCACGTTGTTCGCGTAACGGTCGCCGACCTTGAGAAGATCCAGCTTCCGCGTGGGAGCCTTGACGAGGGCTTCGATATCGAGAAAACGCTCCGCGCCGCCGAAGGCTTTGACAAAGTCGTTGCCGCTGCCGCAGGGATAGCAGGCGACGGATACGTTCTCCTGCCCGACCGCGCCGTTGAACACCTCGTTCACGGTACCGTCGCCGCCGCAGGCGATAAAGCGCACCGCCTCGCCGGGATGCTCTTCGCAGTACCAGCGCACGAACCGCGTCGCGTCGCCCACGCCGCGGGTGGTGTAGAGCTCGCAGTCCGCCTTCTCCTCAAGACGGGAGACCGCGGCGCGGATCTGCTCCTTGTTGTCTTCCGCGCCTGCGCGGGGGTTGATGACAAATACGTACTTCATAATAGAACCTCCTGACAAAATAAAAATGTTTATCCCAATAAAACAATGCCGTATGTGATTAGGAATTCGCCCAGAATATAGGTGAGCATCACGGTGAAATGCTTTTTGAAAATCAGATCCTTATTTTTATGATACCGCACAAGGAACAGCGTACAGTCGGAGATATAGAACAGGATCGCGCCGATAAACGCCACGACGGTCCCCGCGCAGGGGCGCGTCAGCAGCTGCATGAAGGCGAACAAATTCATGGTGCTGTTGGCAATGAGATAAAGATACATCGGCGCGAGCATCGGCTTCGGCGTGGTCTTGCGCAGCGCGAGGATCACCGCAAGGCCGATCCCGTAATACACCAGCGCGGCGGGGATCACGAACAGCCAGTTGACCGCGGCAAAATCCACGTTCGAACAATACACGCAGATGAAAAAGATATGGCTGAACAGGAAGCTGATGCCGCCCATCACGAACCACTTGTTGCCCGCGGGCATCAGCAGCACGTCCCCCAGCCAGCTTGTGACGAGGGCAAGAATCAGAAAAACGGACCAGTCCGCAGCCGGCGCGGCGGACAGATAGAAAAGCAGAATAAAGATCAGCAGCATGGGCTTTGTGACCATGCGCATCTTCTGCGTCTCGCGCCACGAGCCGATCAGATGCACCACGGACGAAGCCGCCAGCAAAACAAGAAACACATATTTCAGCATTTCGTTCAGCTCCTTTCAAATCCGAGAAAACGCGAGCCCTGAAACGTCAGCCTGCCCCGGTCGCCCTCGACGAGAAACCCGTATTGGCTGCCGGGGACGCGCAGCTCCATCCGGTCGCCGCTCTCCACCTGAAAGGTCGCGTAATAGGTCGTCGACGAGGTGGTGGAATAGCCGTGCGCGCCGGTGATATCGCCGCCCACCGGGTCGCTGTGCTGCGAAACGTCTGTGCGTTTCGAGACGATCCGCGCGGGTACGGTCAACCGGGGCGAACGGTCGTCCTTGCGCTTCTGCTTCACGATTCTGTAAACCGCAAAGAAGAAAATGCCGAGAAAAACGATGAATATCACGACGTAAACGAATTTGAAAAAACCGCCGACAAGGAAGTTGGTCATCGTTCCCGCTCCTTTCCGCTGTGCGTGGAAGCTGTTTTACATTTTCACAAAATAGTTTTCGTACCAGAGAATGAAGCAGTAGATCGTCCAGATACGCTTCATGTTGTGCTTGCCCGCCCGGTGGTCGTTCAGAAGCTGCATGATGGCGTCCTTGTTGAAGAACTTCGCGGCGGTCTCGCCGGTGAACTTTTCGGCGACCATATTATAATATTTATCCTGCTTGAGCCAGTCGTTCAGCGGTACGGGGAAGCCCATTTTCTTCATTTTCGCGTTCTTCTCCGGCAGCTGCTTCGCCGCCGCGCCGCGCAGGGCGAGCTTGGTCATCTCGCGGGAGACGCGGTATTTCGACGGGATCGACAGCGCCACGTTCAGCATCTCCTTATCAAGGAACGGCACGCGCAGTTCAAGGGAGTGCGCCATGCTCATGCGGTCCGCCTTGACGAGGATATCCTGCACCAGCCAGGTCTTCATATCCACATACTGCATGCGCGTCACGTCGTCCTCGCCGACGCATTTGTCGAAGAAGGGCTTGGTGAAGGTCGCCGGGTCCGGCGCGGGGATATCGGGGTTCAGGTATTTCGAGCGCTCGCGCCAGTTGAAATTGTAGTTGTTTCTGATGTAATACTCGTCGATGGTCTGTGCGCCGCGCACGAGGAAGCGCTTGCCGTGGGTCCCCTCCGGCAGATGCTGCGCCAGCTTCGCCGCGCCCTTGCGCAGAATGCGGGGCAGGCGCTGATAGGCCGCCAGCTCCAGCGGGTCCTGATAGTAGTAATACCCGCCGAACAGCTCGTCCGCGCCCTCGCCGGAGAGCACCACCTTGACCTGCTCGGAGGCTTTCTTCGTCAGGAAGTAAAGGGCGATGGCGGAAGGGTTGGGCAGCGGCTCGTCCATATAATACTGCACGAAGGGCACCGCGTCAAAATACTCGTCGGCGGAGATCTTCTTGGTGAAGATATCCACGCCCACGGTCTTCGCGTATTCCTCGGCGTATTTCAGCTCGCTGTATTTTTCCTCCTCGAAGCCTACGGAGAAGGTCTTGACCCGATTGCGCTTCGCCATCTCCCAGACGGCGTAGCTGGAATCCATGCCGCTTGAAAGGAAGCAGCCCACCTCCACGTCCGCGATGCCGTGGACCTCGGTGGAATCGCGGAAGGTCTCGGCGATGATATCCTCCCACTCGCTCTGGGTCTTGCTGTTGTCGATATGGTAACGCAGGTCGAAATATTCGGTGATCTCCATTTTGCCGTCTTTGACGATAAAAGAATTCGCCGGCGGCATTTTGTAGACGTTTTTGAACAGCGTCTCGTTGGAGGGGATGTACTCGAAGCACATATACTCGGGGATGCGCTCGCGGTTCAGCTCCTTTTTGAAGCGGGGATTCGCGGTGAACGCCTTGATCTCGGAGGCAAACAGCAGCGTTTCGCCGTCGTCGTAATAGAACATGGGCTTGATGCCGAAGATATCCCGCGCGCCGAACAGGGTCTTGTTCACGCTGTCCCAGATCAGGTACGCGAACATGCCGCGCAGACGCTTTGTGAAATCGGGTCCGTATTCCTCATAGCCGTGCAGCAGAACCTCGGAATCGGTCCGGGTCTTGAAGGTGTGCCCCTTCGCGATCAGGTCCTCGCGCAGCTGCTGAAAATTATAGATCTCGCCGTTGAAGACCAGCACCTTCGTGCCGTCCTCGTTGGTGATGGGCTGGCTGCCGCCGTCCAGGTCGATGATGCTCAGCCGCCGGAAGCCCAGCGACACGTCGCCGTCCACATAGTAGTCGTCCATATCCGGCCCGCGGTGGACGATCTTATCCGCCATTTCTCGAATGACTTTATTATTTTCGGCGTCATTCGGCTGTTCGTTCAGAAATCCTACAAATCCGCACATATTTTACTTTCTGCCTCTTTCTGTATATTAATAAATGGGGTACGGGGCTTGCCCCGTCCTTAATTATCCATTGTCCATTATCCATTCGCGCAAGCGCTGCGCTGCGCTTACGCGCCGCGCACGCGCCGTCCGCACATTTCGATGCTCCGGCGCGCGAGCACCTGCAGCGAGTCCACCACGTCCGGGCGGTTCATATTGAAATCCCGGTGGATGATGGAAAGCTCCGTGCAGCCCAGGATCACCGCGTCGCAGCCGTCGTGCTTCATCACGCCGATGATGCGCATGAATTCCTCGAAATCCGCGGGCTTGCCCGCCTTGACCTGATTGTAAATGATATTCATCAGGCTCTTCTGGTCGAACTCGTTGGGGGTGTCGTAATCCACGCCGCTGCGCTCGCAGGAGTTCTGATACGCCCGCGCCGCGATAGTGCCCTCGGTGGCAAGAATGCCGATTTTTTTCACACCGGGATTCTTCTGACGGATATACCCCACCGTCTCGTTGATGATGTTGATGATGGGGATGGTCACCTTTTCCTGCAGCTGGTCGTAAAAATAATGCGCCGTGTTGCAGGGGATCACGATGCACGACGCGCCCGCCTTTTCGAGCAGCTGCGCGTCCCGCTCCATGACCGGCAGCGGGTTTTCTTTCCTGTTGTCAAGAATGTACGCGGTCCGGTCCGGGATCGTCGCGTGGTTGAAGCACAGCACGGGGATGTGCTGCTGATCCGTTTCGGCGTCCGTCATCTTGACCAGCATATCCATAAAGTAGACCGTGGCGAGCGGGCCGACGCCGCCCAGCACGCCCAAAATTTTTTCCTGCATTGCAATTCCTTTCCATATTAATTCACTATAATTATCCTATTCTATGCCATTATACTATAACGTAAACAAAATTGCACTACCTTTTTAAAAAAAATACTGATTTGCCCGCCGCAAATCAGTATTCCGCGGATCACGCGCCGGGGTCCGGCAGCCGGAAACTCAATCCAGCTCCATCAGGCAAACAGAGCCGTCGTCCCCGTTGTAGCTCAGCGCCAGCACGCGGGCCGCGCCGTCGGTATCGGTATAGGAAATCCCCGTGACCGGCATAATCTCGCCCATGGTAAAGGTCAGCAGCAGCGGGTGCTCCGGCGTGAACGCGGCAAGCCGGAACAGCTCTTTTGTGCCGAAGGTATATCCGCGTTCCATGCTCCAATCCATATCCGTAAATTCTACCACGCGCAGATTCCGCACCGGGACGTCGGTAAAAATGACCGCGCGGGCGGCGTATTCCGAGCCGTCGGAGGTAAACCGGACCACGTCGGACAGATTCGGCACGTATTTCGCGTCAAGCACGGCGAGGGTCGCGTTTTTCTGCGGGACCGGCGGGTTTGTTGCCGGTTCAGGATCCGCCGGCGACGGATCCAGCTTCGCGGCGATGCGCAGAATCACGCGCGCGTCGTCCGAGCGGACCTTGCCGTCCCCGTTCATATCCGCCACCGCCGCCTGCGCGTCGGTCAGCGGGTCGAGCCTTGCCGCCGCCCGGAGCGCAAGACGCGCGTCGGTGGAATTGACCCGCCCGTCCCCGTTAACGTCGCCGGGAGAAAGCTCCTTCGCCGCGGCGGGAAGCGCCGCGCAAAGGATCAGCGCCGCAGTCAGCAGCAGGGAAGCATATTTTTTTATCCTTTGAGACATTTTTATTACACCGGCCTTTCAGAATCCAAAGCATTTCAGCAGGACAGAGAAAGAGCCC
>CACYHJ010000097.1 GCA_902774165.1 Oscillospiraceae bacterium | reverse complement strand
CTGCGCAATCACATGAAATACTGATTTGCGAGCCGCTGCGCGGCTCGACAAATCAGTATTTATCGAGCTTTCATAAATGTCGTTCCGGTCTTTCGTCATCCGACATCATCATACGTTTTTCAGAAAGATATTCCGAATTATATCCTGCGCTTCATTGAATCACATAATATGCCGGCGACTCCGAGAAGCCGCCGGCACGTTTTTTGTTTTGCTTATCCTGATCCGCGCAAAAGACAAGAGATGAAACGTCGGAACAAAATGCTCATACGGCGTCAGTCGTTTGCCGCCTCCTGCGAGTCCATGACCGCGTCGATCGCCAGCACCACGGCAAGGACAAGCACCTCGTCCGCGCCGGGCGCGATATCCAGCTCAAAGGTATCGCCCCAGGCCATCCACTGCTTATGGATGGAGACGATCGGGGTCCCGTTTTTTGTGATCGTGTAGTTATGGGACCACAGATCGCCCTGCACGTCCCAGCCGGGGCCGTTGACGACGTATTTCGGTTTGAACAGCGTGAATTTTTTTGTGATCTCCGCCACGTCCTCGCCGCCGATCTCCACGAAGAATTTCGGCATCAGCGCGACCACCTTCTGCTTGACGAAGGCAACTTCCTCGTTATTGCGGTCATAGACGTGCAGTTTTTTGCCCAGAGAGATCAACTGTCCCTCCACGGAATACCGGTCATTGCCGTTCACGTCCTTGATCGTAAACCGGTCCTTCCACGAAAAAACCTTTTGTTTCATGTACAGCTTCATGACGAGTTCTCTCCGCAATTATTTCGCGCCGAAGGTTTTGACGTCAACCGACTTGTCCGCGGCGACGGCGATCTCCGCCGTGATCACACGGTCGCTGTCGGTCTGCTCCCAGCTTCTCGCGTAGGTGAACGTGACCGTCGCGGTCCCCTCTTTGACAGCGGTGAAGACGTAATACTGTTTTCCGCCGACGCCTGCAACCGCCACGGAACCGTCGCCGACCTGATCCTGAACGTATTCGTCCTTCGTCAGCACGACGCAGTCGCCGTCAATCTCCGCCGTCCAGCCGTAGCCGGTGGTGGGATTCGCGTCGAAGCAGAATTCCACGGTGTTCCCGTCCACCTTGAAGCTGTCCGGGTCGAGCTCCGCGACCGGCTTTGTCAGGCCGAAGAACGCGAGGATCGACATGATCAGCGCAATGATTTTTTGAAGAAATGCCTGCATAATAAACGCTCCTTTCCGTATTTACAGGGCCTTTCACGATTCTATCATAGCACGGTCCCTCGTATTTTACAAGTGGAACACAGACAAATTCTGTGCGGATGCGCGATTATTTCCGCGCTTTTTCCGTGCGGTTCATTCCCATTCCACCCGGATCAGCTTCTTCCCGCCGACCGTTTCCGCACCGCTGCCATAGGCGATTCTGCCGTTGGTCCCGACGTAATTGATCGTCCGGTCGGGATTCACCGCGATCACGTCGGCGACGTGGCGCGAGGTCGGCTTTGCGCCGTCCGGGAAGGTAAAGCCTTCCGACTCCGCCTCGCGCAGAAACGCCTCGCAGCGCGCGTCGTCCGCAAAACGGACGTACACCCTGTACTCCGGGTTCAGCAGTTCCGTGATTTTCTTACTCATAACGATTTCCTTTCTGTCCCGCTGTGATTTAAGGCACGCGAAAGGATCCCGCGCAGTATCTTTTGATTGCTCAAAAAGATGCAAAGACCCATCGTCACCGATGGGTCTTTCAACGTCGTTCTCTGTCATTCCCATCGGTCAAGCTTTAGCACCTTGCCCGAAGGCAGGTTGCTGTGCGGTCAACGAGCTTGTCTCTCGCGCACTCTTTATAGGACAAGAGGATTATATCATATTTTTTTCCGTTTGTCAATACAAAGACAGATAACCCATGCTGACATAGCCCGAAATCCCGTTATAGGTGGTATAACCGAACCCGTTGACGATGCTCGTCACATAAATCACCGTGTTTTTCGGGATACTGCCGAGTTCCACTCCGCTTTCGCTGGGCGCGGAACGGATTCTCAGATTGCCGGAATGCGTTACGACGCGGTAAGCGGTTCCGCCGGAGGACGGCGGATAATACGCCGTTGTCTGCGGGACGGCCGGCATCTGGGACTGGAGCGTCAGGTACATCATGCTGACATACCCCGGCGTGCCGTTATATACCGTATAACCGAACCCGTTGATAATCTCGGTGATCTGGATCACGGTCCCCTTCGGGATCTTGCCGATCGTGGGCGAGTCTGTACTGGCGGCGGACCGCAGGTTCAGCGGGTCCCGCGCGGTCGTGACGACGTAATACTCCGCAGTGGTATACGGCGGGTCGGTGAGATCGGCCACCACCTCCACGGTGGTAGGCACGGATTCGGTCACGATGAAATTCTCTTCCGTCTCCGACTCCGTTTCCGTCACCTCATCGGTAACCTCGGTTTCCGTATCGTCGTTCGCATCCGACTCCGAGTCGTTATTTTTGCGCACGAGGAAGAAAATAACCGCGCCGGCAATCAGAAGCACGACAACGACGGCAATGATAATAATCGGCAGAAGACTGGTCTTTTTCGCGGACCCGCTGCCGGTTCCGCCGCCGTAGCCCTGATCTCCCTGCGGCGGGAATTCTCCCTGCGGCGGGAATCCGCCCATCGGCGGAAAGCCGTCTTGCGGCGGGAACCCGTTGCCGGGACCGTTCCCGGGCGTAAAGCCGGACTGTGTCTCCTCGGTCGGATCCTCAATCGGTTGTTTATTGCCGCAGTTCGGGCAGAATACCGAATCTTCCTCCAGCGGAGCGCCGCAGTTCACACAACGTCTCATATCAATCCCTCACACTTGAAATATCAGATCTCGCTGCCTCATGCATCGTTACGACATCATATTCGCAAAAAACTCCACATAGCTCTGCTGCGTATATCCCTCCGGGATCGCAAAATCCGCGTCGGTCACGTTTGCTCTCAGTTCGTTGATCTCGATCACCGAATCCGCGTCGGTTCCGTCGCCGATCTCAATTTTCACGACCTTGCTTCCGTCGACAAAGAATACCATGGTCGAATCCGAAACTGCGGCGGTATAGGTTTTGACCTGTTTCCCCTTATAGGCCGCGGTCCCCTGTTCCATCTGATCCGAGGAGAGATTGAAGTCAAAGCCGAATTCGCCGAAATCAAACATTTCCGCATCCATTCCGAGGCTCTCCCGCATCGCTTCGGTCATCTCCACATAGGCTTTATACTGGTTTGAAATCAGATACGTCTTCTCGCCGATAACGATAATCTCAATGTTGATATCCTGGAACTGCGACGCCATACGCAGGTCGTTCCCCCGTTTGATCATGGTCATCGGCAGGGATTCCCCTGCCGTCGTCATGGTGCCAACCAGGGCAAAGGTGCCGCTTTTCAGAATATCCATGGTGTTTTTGACCACGTCGTCGCCTTTGCCGGAGGAGGGCGACGTGGGCCGCGTGGGATCCGCACCGGAGGGCGCGGTCGTTTTCGCCGGGGCGGTTGTTCTGGCGGCCCCGGTCGGATTCTTCCCGGAGGAAGGACTCGTCGGCGCCGCGGGCGCAACCGCGGGATCATCCTGCGCCACGGTGACCGTCGCGGGGACGGGATCCGGCTCGCCGGCCGCGTTGGTCGCGCTCGGATCAATCGCCTGATAGTAGTAATGCGTGTCGCCGTTGTCGTCCGTCACCTCGACCGTGACGTTCGCGCCGTTGTCGTCCGTCACAAAGGAATACGCCTGCGTCGCGGGGACCGGCGCATCGTCGCCTGTCGTTTCGTCTCCGGAAACCGTAACGCTTCCGGTTTCCGGATCGGGCTCCGGTTTATTCTTATTCTTGATTTTCGGGATCACCAGAACCGCGACGATGATCAGCACCAGCACGACGGCGCCGGCGCCCAGGCCGATCAGAAGGCCGAGGTTTTTCTTGCCCTCCGGCGCAGGCTCCGGCTGTGTTATTGTCATCTGCGTGCCGCCGCAGTTCGGGCAGACCATAACGTCATCCTCCATCGGAGTACCGCAAAATCTGCAATTCTTCATATTGATCCTCCCTGTGGTTTTTTCGTTTATTGCGCTTTATACAGTCCCTTTTCATCGGAACCGATTTCCATCTCAAACGTACCGATGTACGTTGCCGCGGGATCGTTTTCCGCCTGCTGCTTCGTCATATAATACACAGCGTCCGAAACGCCGTGTTCCATAGCGTAAACGTCATAGTCGACAAGCCAGACGCCGCGCCGGAGCGGCGTCACCTGCGTGGCGACGGCAAACCGCCGGCAGTCGCCGAATCCAAAGGGCGCGCCGCCGCCGGAAAGCACCGCGTCGGTCGGCACGATATACTCGCCGCTGTCGGCATGATACGTCACAACGCCGGAATTGCTGCCGGTGACGGCGTCCCGGAAGAAATAATTCATATTATTCCGGACGGAGGCGGCGGACAGCGCGAGCTCGCCGCCGTAGAACATGAGATCCTTGCTTGCATTGGCATATTTATGTTTGAAGATATACAGGATCGCGTCGGCATAGTCGTTGGTGATGGTATTGCAGCCGGTTTCCGCGAAATTTGACAGGAAAATGTTCAGATCGTACCGGCTGACGCCGTCGATTGTCGAAGCCGCGGTCTCAGGCGCCGCGGTCGTCTCAGGCGCCGCGGTCGTCACGGCGGCAGTCGTCCTTGACGCCGCGGTTGTTTCTGTGGGCTGCGGCGTCTTCGACGCCGGCTCCGTCTGCGGATCGTCCGCATCGTCGGAAGCGTCAGCTTCCGTCTGCGCTTCGGTTTCCACAGGTTCCGACGGCGCCTGCCCGCTCTTCTTTGCCTTCATGATCAGGACGGCGGCGACGGAACCGCCGGCAATCAGCAGCACAAGGACGATCGCAAGGATCGGGATCAGCATTTTCGTCCCGGATTTTTTCACCGGAGCGGCGGACGCCGGGCCGTAGGGATCTTGCGGAAGGAAATTCTGCGGCGGGGCGGGATTGCCGCCCGCGGAGAGCGGCGCGCCGCACTCCGGACAGAAAACAGCGTCCTCCCCGGCCGTAAAGCCGCAATTGGCGCATTGCACGGAAATTCCCCCTTTGCAGAATCATTGATATTATATTATATCATACCCATTCCTTTTTCGCAACAATTTTCAAAGAATTCCTCGCTGCCGGGATCGAAAAGAAAACAGAAAAAAGGTTCCGCACGGATTGCCGTGAAGAACCGGAGGGAAAGACGGCGAAGCGCTTTAAAACCAGCCTCGCCGTCGATTGTTCTGATATCCATATCATCTGTCGAAAGATCGGAAAGGAACCCCCGGGACGGGGGATTCCGGTCAATCATCATCTTTTCTTTTTTCCTTCTCGTCAAGTTCATCAAACGTCACAAGACAGTGATGCATTTTGCCGAGATTGTTTCTGCTGGATTTTTCGGTGGAACCGCTGTAAATATAACCTTCCGAGCGCATATATGCGTTCCATCGCCGATGCTCAAGCTTCCTGAGCGTCATCCGGTCGGCCTCCTGCCGCTGCTCCGGCGGCAGCGTGATGCCGGGCATGCCGCAGGCGATCTTCATCCGCTTATGCAGCGCCGACGCGCAGGAGGATTTGCGGTTATAGTCAAACCGCCAGAAATCGGCCTCGTTTCCCCATCTCAGATGACGGTTCAGCGCTTCTTTTTCCAGCTCGGAATTGATAATCACGTCCACGGAATAGATGGATTTGATATCGCCGATATACTCGATATCATACTTCTGGTCCGAATAGTTGACCGCGCCGGCGATTGCCTCTTTCTTGTTGGAATCCTTCACAATCGCCTGAATCCGCGGGTGGATATGCATCCGCTCAAAAAACGTGCGCAGAGAAGTTGCCACAAGAATGTTCCGGCTGTCGTTGCCCAACGAGACCAGCACGTAGGTAATATCCGGGATATTGCCGAGCTCGATATAGAACGAGGCGGTGTCGACGTCAATGCCGTCATGGATCCGGATTTCATACTGCGCCTCACCGTCGTCGGAAAAATTGCCGTTGTGGCGCTCGTCCATCAGCTCCGGGCACAGCATCGCGAATCTGCTGCCGGCGCTGCGATACCGGTCAAACCCGTGCAGGCGGACCTGATACCCTTCCATCTGGCAGAACCATGCCAGTGTTTTTAACTGTTCCGTTCCATGCTCGCCCATCCCGACGATCACCGCCGTGATTTTTTTATCGGTCTTTTCCGCGGCGTCCTTGAAGAAACGCTCTCCGTTTTCATAAAGATCCCGATAGATCAATGCGCGGACCTCGTTGATTTTGCGGATGCGCATCTCGCCGTTCCTGATCCGGGAGAGCAGCAGCTCCGACTCCTCATGCGCGGATAAGACGTAAAGATCGGTATTGCTTCTGTTGTTATGCCGCTCAATCAGCTTGATGGCCTGCCCGATGTTTTCCGATTCGTCAGCGCCGATCAAAAAGAAGCTGATATGGCTTTTTTTCAGGTTGCCCGTGATCTGCAGCGTCACGATATCGTTTTTCAGGCAGACCGCGCCGACGCGCCTGGCGGATTCCAGAAGCTCATACGGCATCTCGCCGGATTCATCAAACACGTCGGTAAACACGAACAAAGCGTTCTTTTCCCGGCGGTCGAGATCTTCCGCAAGAGAAATCGAGCGTTCGTTCAATTCGGAAAAAATATAGATCTTCTTTTTTCGGGTAAGGCGGAGGCGCATCTGCGCCGTCAGGTTCTTGAAGAAGGAGAGCACAAATCCCAGCGTCATCATGGGCGCCAGCAGGAACAGCAGCGCCGAGAACAGGAAAAACGGCGTATAAAGCCACTCCGGAATCCCTTCGATATTATCCGCGACAAAACCGAGCTCGCCGTCAATCACAAACAGCCGCAGCATGTTGTGGATCGAAAGAAGAATCGCCTCAAGAAAGGAAAGATCATCAGCTTTGTACAGATTGGCATAGATCGGAAAAAAGATCAGGATCGAAGCCAGCAGCGTTCCGAAGAACATGATATTGATCGGCGTCAGAAGCTGATGCAGCCGATGTTTTGCCTTGTTGAGACCGGCCGCCGCGGCGACCGAGCCGCAAAGCGTTGCCACGGACAGGAAGAAGCACAGAATCCAGCTCATACGTTATCCTTTCGCTTGATAATGCCCAGATGCAATTAAAACCGTCAATGCAGGCTGTAAACGATCAGCTTATCATTTTGCTGCAGCTTGACCTTCTCTTTGTTCTGGTCGCCGATAAACAGCGTCATACCCTCATGCGGCCGCACATAGCCGAGCACCAGCGTCGGGTTCAGCTGTGACGTAAAGACCTTCGGATCCACCGACTGCTCCCACACGCCGCGAATCAGCTGGCCGGTGGTACATTCGCCGGGCACCTGGCCGTTCAGGAAGAACCGGTCCGCCTCTTTCAGGTAGATCTCCTTGCTGTCAAAGCCCTCGCCGTTGTCGTCGTCGTAGGTCAGGATATCCTTATAGAACTCATACAGCTCCTGCTTTTCGCTGATCTGGGTGATCATTTTACTGATATAGCGGTTGCTGATCACGACGTTGTTCGTGCTGTAATTGCCGATGACGTCATGATGCTTCGGGTCGATGATCTCAACCACAACGTCGATGCTCTCCGGATCGAAGCCGCGCTCGTTCTTCTTTTTGTCCTCGATGATATCCTGCAGGTACACAAGATTGGTCAACGCGTTGGAATCGATATCCTCCGCAATGACGTTGTCGTCGGAAAGGATCAGCACGCTGGTATCGGTCTCGTTGCTGTCAATGATTTCCCGCATTTTCCCGGTGATGCGCTCTCTGTCATAAATATCCGCAGGGAAATAATCCGCGCGCATGCAGTCGCTCTCGCCGAATTCCCGCTTGATGATCTGATCGTATTCCGCCATCTTCTCTTCGGACTTTACGTCGTCGATCACGGTGATGCGCAGTTTTACGCCGCTCTCCCGCCATTCTTTCATATAGGAGACAAAGCCTTCGACCAGTTCCCGCGTTCTGTTGTTGTGCCCCAGGATAATCACGTTTTTCTGACACGGGACATAATTCGGGTTCAGACGGATCGAAACATCCGCGGCCTGATACTCCCGGGACGACTTCATATTGATCTGATCCTCCGCCGCCGAGGTAAAGTAGCCGTACTGCTTTCCGCGGAACGAAAGGGTGGTCAGCGGGATGCTGCAGAAGCGGTTGTCGAGCTTATCCTTGACAAACTCGATCGCGTCGCTGTGGCGCGTGGGCTTGCAGTAGAACGCGGCGCCCTTGTTGGAGAACAGCTCGCTGTAAACCGCGTTCAGCTCCGGCATCAGAGAGAACTGGGAAAGAATCTGGCCGAGCACGTTGTTGACGCGGACGGGCACGATATTGCACTTGCCGTCGACTTCCTTGACGCGGATAATTTTATTGACCAGCTCCAGCGTCCAGTTGTC
>CACYHJ010000096.1:12681-13434 GCA_902774165.1 Oscillospiraceae bacterium | reverse complement strand
ACATCAGACGGGTCAGCATATCCATACCGTTTCTGTCGGTGCCCAGCAAATGCCCCTTGGAGGGCTCCGCGTAGGTATCGAACACGGTAGTGTCGGTCTCCTGCTTCACGTCCCAGGCTTTGGTGGAGGCGTTGTACTTCAGAAGATATTCCGCCTCGTCGCCATTGCTGTCGGTGTATTTGAATTCCGTCGCGCCGGCCTCGATCGCGTCGATCAGCTGGTTCTTGAATTCACGGGACAGGAACACGTCGCCCATGACGGCACGCACGATATATTCACTGATATAGGCCACTTCGTCACTGCCGTCATAGACGCTGCCGTCCTCGTCAATCGTATAGGTTTTGCCCTCGCTCTCGAAAGAGGCGGCACCGGCAGCGTTCGCGGCAAGCGCATTATAGGAGAAATCGAAGCCGAGCTTCGTGCCTTCGGCGGAGGGGTTGATCAACTCTTTGGTGGCGATACCGATCAGCTCGCCGCCGGTATAGACCGAGTAAAGATCTTCGCCCAGCGTTTCGACGGTATAATCGATCTCGCGGTAGGTGAACGCGTCGGCCTTTTTCTGCAGCGCCAGCAGCGTCTGCGCCTGCACCGCGGAGGTAAATCTGCCGCTCTCGTCAGCCAGATAACGGAATTCCTCGTTATGCAGCACACCCGCAAAATCCTTGACCTGGATATCGGTGCGGTAAAATTTCTGGTCCTGCTTATAAGGCGAGACAAGCCCGCCGAGAAAAGAGAAAACGAACATGGCGATCA
>CACYHJ010000096.1:2380-12651 GCA_902774165.1 Oscillospiraceae bacterium | reverse complement strand
CGCTTCGCAACCAGCGCGCCGGGCGAGAGCACCTTGACGCGGCGGTCGTCGTTCAGCGAATATTTTTTATTGCGGTCCTCATTCTGCTGCTCGGGGACAGCCTTGTTTTCTTTATCACTCATTCAGATCGCCTCCCCTCACGATACGCGGACTCTCGGGTCGACGACGCCGTAAAGGATATCCGAAAGCAGATTACCCAGCAGCGTCAGGATCGCGCCGAACACAAGGTAGAACATGGAGAAGGGGATGTCGCCCGACACCATCGACTGATAGGAGGTAAAGCCGATGCCGGGGATGGAATAAAGGGTCTCGGTGATCAGAGCGCCGGAGAACAGGCCGGGCAGCGAACCGCCGATGATGGTGACGATGGGGATCAGGGTGTTGCGGAAGGCGTGATGATAAATGACCTTACGCTCGGAAAGACCCTTGGCGCGCGCGGTACGGATATAATCGGCGTTGAGCACCTCAAGCATATTTGTTCTGGTATAGCGCATCAGAGAACCCATGCTGACCACCACCAGCGTGATGATCGGCAACACGAGATGGTGCGCCTTGTCGCCAAACTGCCCGAGCGCGCTGAGTTGATCGTAGTTTCTGCCGACGAGACCGTACAGATCGAACCATCCCAGCTTGACGGAGAACACCAGCTTCAGCAGCGACGCAAAGAAGAACGTGGGCAGTGAGATTCCGGCCAATGCGATGACCGATATGACGTAGTCCGGCCAGCGATACTGTTTCGTGGCGGCGATGATGCCCAGGGGAATTGCGATGATGATCTCAAAGAAAAAGGAGATCGCGCCCATCACAAAGGAGAGCCAGACCGTGTCGTTGAATTTCTCGATCACGGGAACCGTCCATTTCCAGCTGTCGCCGAAATTGCCGTGCAGCATGTTGCCGACCCAGCCGAAGAAGCCGACCAGGATACCTTTATCCATACCGTAAGTGCTGGAAAGCTGTGCCATCCACTCTTCATAACTCTTGGAATTGGGCTGCATGGATTTCTGCCGCGCCATATTCTCAACGTATGACGTGGGCAGGCAGCGCATCAGTGCGTAAATAATAAACGCCACAAAAAACAGAATGACCACCGAGATCAGCAGTCGCTTGAGTATGTACTTTCGCACGAAATCACCCCAAAAAAGATTAATAATGAATAGTGAATAGTGAATAACGAATAAAGGCAACATGTTTGTTCATTATTCACTATTCATTATTCATACGGTAATTCAGACAACGGACGGTGAACCGACCGTTGTCTGAATATTCAAAAGATCTTATTTCGCGTTCATTTCAATGTTCTGAATCTCGCTCAGCCAGCCATAAAACGGAGTGATGTCGGGAGTCACAGTCGCAGTGTTCACTCTCTCGGTGGAGAAGATGATCGCGTTCTGACGCTGATAGACGGGAACCTCAACAGCCCAGTCGACGATAATGTCAAGGCAGGCTTTATAAATCTGTTTCCGATAAGCCTGATCCATCGAGGAACGGGCATCAAGGATCAGTCGATCCAGCTCGGCGTCGGCGATATCATATTTTGCGTTATCCTTGCCAGGCGTCAAACCGGATTCAACTCCGGAATAGTAAACCTGATACATATCGGGATCGGGAGTGGCACCCCAAGCTGCGCACCACATCGGAACCTGATCAGCATCAAGGGCCTCCCACAGGTCAGCGGGGTTCGCAAGGTCCTTCACGGTCAAGGTAATGCCGATGGTCTTCAGAGCGTCGGCAGCAAGGTTGAGCATCATGAAGGACGGATGGTCGCCGGTACCGTCGGCGGGGATCCAGACTTCATACTCAAGCTTCGCGCCTTCGGGAGCAGCGGTGACTTTACCGTCTTCAACGGTATAGCCGGCAGCTTCAAAGTAACCGAGCGCAGCCTTGAGAGCGGCAGCATACTTTGCTTCGACGTCCATATCGGAGGTATAGATCTCGTTACCGTCCACATCCTTCGAGAAGGCGATCGCGTAGTCGGCGTCGGTCTTCCGAGGTGCAGCCCAGGAGGTGTTTGAAATCGGGTAGTTGATGACTTCGGCAGTCTCGCTGTAGTAGGAGTCAACGGTCACGTCGCGGTATACCGCGAAGACGGTTGCAAACGCCTTGCGAAGGTTTTTAGACGCGTCGGAACCGACGTCACCGCCGACATTAACTGCCTTTGCACTCATAGCAAGGTAGCCATAACCAAGATTATCAACGGTGCTGGTGGTGATCTTGTCGCCGTTCACGCTGTCGTTGCCGTTCGCTTCCTTGATCGCCTTGACGGCATCCACAGAATAAGACGGATCGGTAATGTCGATGGTGCCGGTGATGACGCCGTTCAGCTTATCGGTGTCGTTGCTTTCAAGGAAACGGACATACTTGATCTTGGGAGCGCCGAGGAAGTAATTCTCGTTCGCCTCGAAAGATACAACGCCGTTCTCGAACTTAACGAACTTGTAGGGACCTGCGCCGAGAGGCTGGGTGGTCTTCGCGCGGACAGCGGAAAGGTCGCCCTTGTCAAAGCCGAACTGATTTTTGTCATAGTCAAACTTCGCGGGATCGCCGTAGTAATGCAGCGGGGCGATCGGGATCGCGAACTGATAGATCGCGGTCGCGTCGACCTTGGTCAGAGAAACGCGGAAAGAATTGTCGCCGGTCTTCTGAATGCCCTCGATGTTCGCGGCGGAATCACCGGTCTTGATACCCTTGCCGGAGTAATCGCCGAGATCCGGGAACAGATCCTCAACAGAGGAGCCCGCGGCTTCGGTGTTGATCATGCCCGCAACGTCGGAGCCGTAAGACTCGGTCAGCGCAGCGGCGAAATCTTCGACGGTGCCGCCCTCGGCAACCTCGAAGCCCCATGCGCCGGCAGCGGCGGAAACGTCGCCCTCTTCGGCAAGTTTGTTCTCGACGCAGTAATCAACGATCTCCTGCGCAAGAGCGAGGGTAGCTTTGTCATACTTCTCCCAGAAAGCGTTCTGCTCTTCCTCGGTGAAGTAGGTGAAGTCGGTGTTGTCCTTGCCGGCCTTGAAGATGAGGTTCAGCAGGGTGTCCATACCGCTTCTGTACTCTTCCATACCCTTGATCGGCAGAGCAAAGAAGGTGGTGCTGCCGTCGTAAGTAGGATCGGCGTAAACGTACATCGTGAAAATGACGTCGTCGATGGTGAGAGCCTCGCCGTCGGAGAACTTGACGCCGTCGCGAAGGACGAAGTCATAGTCGACCGTGCCGTCGTCGTTGGTGGTGATGGTCAGGTCGGACATGCCGGGATACTCGTAATCGGTGCCGTTGTAGGGGATCTTCTCAACCGTGATACCCTTCTCAACGATCGCGCCGAGGCGGTCGTTGCCGAGAAGCGAAACGGAGGTCAGTGCCCAGACATCCTGGTCGTAAGCGGTCTCCGAGAAGAAGGGAGAGAACTTACTCGAGAAGTTGGAGTATCCAACGACAAGCGGAGTGCTGCCGTCTTCGGTCTCAAGCCCGGGGGCCGCGGTCGTGCCGGGCTCGTCAGAGCTGGGTTTCTTGGGCGAGCAGCTCGCGAACGCAGTCACGAACAGTGCAAGCGCAAGAACAATCGCAAGGATTTTCTTCATTTCTTTTTTACTCCTTTTTTATTTATTTTTCGGCTTTCGCCAAAAGAAATGACTGTTGAAAAACGCAAAGCGTTATTTAATGAATAATGGATAATGTATAATGAACAATTTCGGAAAAGCGCTTCGCGCCTTTTTATTATATAAATCAAACGGATAGTTATGATAAATGCAATTGACGATGATCGTATTTCAGGCTTTCTGAAAAGTATATTTGACTCGATTATATAATGGGGTAAGGGGCGCAGCCCCTTCAATAATTATTCATTATTCATTATTCATTTTCATTGATTTTTTATCCATCTCAGGGATCTGCTGTACATATAATCATATATATTGATTCCTGCGGTGATCAGTTTCACCGCGAGATAAACGCCGCAGAGCAGCGGCTTCCCCTCGGTCCCGTTGAGGATCATGAAGACCGCGGAACACAGAAGGCCAGCAAGGGCAAAAATCACGGCCGACAGCGCAGAACCGGGGATGCGGCGCTTCACCGCGAAATACACATAGGCACGGATCCGTGCGCCGGACTTCACCAGCCGCAGCGTGTTCCACCCGAGGGAGAACAGCGAGGCGACCTCGCCCACATAGGGAATGATCACGTAAAAAGTGTTGCTCAGCCCCGCCGCGTTTACAAAACCGGAGCCGATCACGCAGAGAAGCGAGAGGCAGAACAGCAGAGAAAGACTCAGGTTCGTTTTCTTCACGTCCCCGTCCAACCGGTAATGGTCTCCGGTGTAAACGTACTCCCCCTGCGCGTTGGAGGTAAACTCCCGCAGGTAGCTCTTTCCTTTATATTCTTTCATTATTCGATACCGGAAAGGCCGTATTCCCGCAGCCAGCGGCCGGCCTTTTCGCAGATGCCCCGCAGGCAGTTTTCATCGAAGGGGCTTTCCAGCCCCGCCTCCGACAGAAGCCGTGTGAATACCTTACTGCCGCCCATGCCGGTGTATTTCAGATAATAGCTCCAGGCGTCGGAGACGTTTTCCTGAATCTTCGACCAGAATTCCAGCGCGACGGTCTGGGCAAGACAGTAGTCAATATAATAGAAAGGAAAAGAATAGATATGGTGCTGACGCTGCCATCCCTCGCCGTCGGCGTAGAAGGGGATCTCCCCGTCCAGGCGCATCCAGGGCATATACTGCCCCAACAGCTCTTTCCACACGCCGTGACGCTCACGGGGCGTCATCTGCGGATTTTCAAAAACAATATGCTGGAAATGATCCACCATCGTGCCGTAAGGAATGAACGTCAGAGAGCCGGCAAGGTGGCTGTAAAGGAACTTTCGCGTATCGTCCCCGAAGAATTCCTCCGCCCAGGGCCAGGAGAAAAATTCCATGGACATGGAGTGGACCTCGCAGCCCTCCATGGACGGCCACACGGTCTCAAGGGGAACGCGTCTGCGGTTGAGCCACTCGGCGAAGGCGTGGCCGGCCTCGTGGGTCACAGTCTCCACGTCATCGCGGGTGCCGTTGAAATTGGCGAAGATAAACGGGACCTCATAATCATAGATCCCGGTGCAGTAGCCGCCCCCGGCCTTGCCCTCGGTTGAAAGCACGTCCAGCAGGCCGCAGTCCAGCATCATGCGGAAGAACTCGCCCGTCTCCGGACTCAGCTCATCGTAAAACTTTCCCGCCGCGTTCAGAATATCGTCGGCCGTGCCCTTCGGCACGGCGTTGCCGGAACGGAACAGCAGCGCATTATCCGCGAAGCTCATGGGATATTCTTTCCCCAGCCGTTTCGCCTGTTCCCGGTAGATCCCGTCCGCAACGGGAACCACGTATTTGCGCACTGCGGCGCGGAATTTTTCCACGTCTGCCTGGCCGTAGCAGTTTCTGCCCATGCGGCAGTAACCCAGACCGATATAATTTTTGAAGCCAAGCGCTCTCGCCGATTCATCGCGCAGCTTGACCAGCTCGTCGTAAAGACGGTCAAGCTCCGCCTGATTCTTTTTATACCACGCGCCCTCCGCCTTCCACGCGGCAAGACGGCGGCCGTCGTCGACGCAGTTTTTGTACGCCGCCAGCTGCGCCAGCGTGTAAACGCCGCCCTCAAAGGGGATCTGCGCGCTTGCAAGAAGTTTTTCATATTCCTGCACAAGGTCGTTCTCCCGCTGCAGCAGCGGAATGATCTCCGGAGTAAAGGTCTTCAGTTTAAGCTCCGCGTTCAGGAATATTACGTCTCCGTACTCCGCCTCGAGCTCCGCACGGAAAGGACTTTCCAGCAGCGCCTGAGTCCACGCCTGCAGATATTCCTGCAGCTCCGGAGCAGCGGCATTCCAGAATTTTTCCTCCGCGTCGTAAAACGGGTCGCGGGTATCGATGGTATGACGGATATGCGCCAGAGCGCCCAGGGATTCCATATGCCGGTTCAGCGCATCCGTCGCGACGAACGACGCTTTCGCTGCGGCATAGCTTGCCGCACCGCGGAATTCCGCAGTCAACTCTTTAAGCTTTTGTTTGACTTTTTCTACATCCGGCCGGGAATACGGCATCTCGGAAAATCGCATCGCATACTCCACCATTTTTTAAAGGATCTAACTTATTATAACACATAAAAAAATTTTTTCAATATTTTTTTAACAATATCTTCACGGCAAGTTATCATTTTTATACACGGCAAGTTATCATTTTTATAAAAACCCTTGCATTCCTGTGATAAATATCCTATAATATTGTAATAAGTTTTACTCCAGCACGGCGGCGAAGCCGTCCTGCGGAACTGATTTAGGTGGACTGATACTTAATGAATACAAAAAACATTCTGTATATTCTCAAGCGTCTGGCGCTGGCGCTCCTGACGGTCTGGGTCGTGATCACGGTCACGTTCTTCGTCATGCACGCGGTGCCCGGCGGCCCTTTCCTGAGCGAAAAAGCGATCTCCGAATCGGCAATGAGGGCGCTGGAAGCGAAATACGGCATGGATAAGCCGCTGATGACCCAATATTTCACGTACCTGAAGGATATCGTGACAAAATTCGACTTCGGCCCCTCGCTGAAGCAGCGCGGACGCATGGTCACCGACGTGATCATCGACGGCATGTCCACCAGCGCGAAGCTGGGTCTGATCGCCGCGGGCATCGCCCTTGTCACCGGCGTGGTGCTGGGCGCGGTCGCCGCGCTGCGCAGAAACAAGATCTTCGACAAGCTGATCATGATCGTGACGACGGCTTTCGTTTCGATGCCCTCCTTCATCATGGGCGTGCTGCTGCTGATCGCCTTCGTCGTCAAGCTGGCGTGGTTCCCGGGCAACGGCTCAACGCCGCCGGGCCTGGTGCTGCCGATCATCACGCTTTCCCTCTATCCGATGGCGTATATCACCCGTCTGACCCGCTCCTCGATGCTGGACGTGCTGGGGCAGGACTACATCCGCACCGCCAGGGCGAAGGGCGTCGCGAAACGGCGCATCATCTTCGGCCACGCCATGAAGAATTCGCTGATCCCGGTCATCACCTATTTCGGCCCCATGATCGCCTATATCGTCACCGGCTCCATTGTCGTGGAGCAGATTTTCGCAGTGCCCGGCATCGGCAGGCAGTTCGTTTCGAGCATCATCAACCGCGACTACCCGATGATCATGGGCACGACGATCGTCCTTGCGGCGCTGATCGTGATCATGAACCTTGTGAGCGACATTCTCTACAAGGTCGTCGATCCGCGCATCAAACTGGATTGAGGGGAGGCAGAAGCACATGAAAAAGAAAAAGAGATTTCTTACCATGCACGTAGACGTGGAAAAACTTATTCCTTCCACGGACGTCTCCGCGCAGGATCTTCTGCCCGCGTCGGAGAAAGAAAAAGCATATATGGTGCAGATGCGCCCCTCCACCACCTTTTTCCGGGACGGAGTGAAGCGTCTGATCAAAAACAAGGTCGCCTTCATCAGCCTGATCGTGATCGTCGCGATCACCCTGTCGGCAGTCTTTATCCCCATCTTCTGGCCCTATACCTACGAGCAGATGCTGGGCGTGCAGCCCGGCAGGCCCGTGGACGCGTCCTACAACAATCTGAAGCCGTTTGAATACGGCGCAACCGAAGAGCTGATGATCGAAAATGGCGAGAAGGTGTTTCCCCACATTTTCGGCACCGATTCCTCCGGCCGCGATTACTTCATCCGAGTGGTCTACGGCACCCGTATTTCCCTCGCAGTCGGCTTCTTCGCCAGTATCATCGTGCTGATCATCGGCATCACCATCGGCTCCGTCGCGGGATACGTCGGCGGCAAGGTCGACCTGATCATCATGCGCATCGTCGATATCATTTACTCCCTGCCGGATATGCTGATGGTCATCCTGCTGGCGTCGGTGCTCGGCACAACGATGAAAGCGGCGCTGGCGGGCACAAGCCTTGAAAAGATCGGCTCAAATATCATCAGCCTGTTCATCGTGTTCGCGCTCCTTTATTGGGTTTCGATGGCGCGTCTGATCCGCGGCCAGATCCTTTCCCTGCGCGAGCAGGAATACGTGCTGGCGGCGCAGGCCACCGGCGCAAAGGCCGGCTGGATCATCCGCAAACACCTGATCCCCAACTGCATCAGCGTGGTCATCATCTCCACGGCGCTGCAGATCCCCAACGCGATCTTCACCGAAAGCTATCTTTCGTTCTTAGGTCTGGGTGTGAACGCGCCGATGCCTTCGCTGGGTTCTCTGGCGTCCGACGCGCTGAACGGCATTTATTCCTACGCATACCGGCTTGTGATCCCCGCGATCGTCATTTCGCTGATCGTGCTTTCGCTGAACCTGTTCGGCGACGGCCTGCGCGACGCGTTCGATCCCAAGCTCAACGCCTGAGGGAGGTGCGATCATGAGTTACCTCGTTCTTCACCGACGCGGGCGAGGTCCGCGCAGTCAACGGCGTTTCCTTCACCCTCGAACGCGGCAAGGTGCTGGGCATCGTGGGCGAATCGGGCTCCGGCAAATCCGTCACGGCATATTCGATCATGCAGATCCTCGCCGAGACCGGAAAAATCGTCGGCGGCTCCATCAAGCTGGACGGGCAGGAGCTGGTCGGCGCGGGCGAAAAAATGATGCGCACCGTGCGCGGCAATAAAATATCCATTATATTCCAGGACCCCATGACCAGCCTGAACCCCACCTACACGGTAGGTCATCAGCTGGTGGAAGCGATCCTGCTTCACACCGACAGAGACAAAAAAGAGGCCTGGGACCGGGCGGTCGAGATGCTGCGGCTGGTCAACGTCAACGAGCCGGAGCGCAGGATGTTCCGGCGGTATGCGTCAGCGCGTGATGATCGCCATGGCGCTGGCCTGCGAGCCGGATATCCTGATCGCGGACGAACCCACCACGGCGCTGGACGTAACGATCCAGGCGCAGATTCTTGAGCTGATGCAGTCCCTGCAGAAGGAGCTGGGCATGGCGATCATCATGATCACCCACGACCTGGGCGTTGTGGCGCAGCTCTGCGACGAGATCATCGTCATGTACGCCGGCGGCATCTGCGAGCAGGGCACGGCGGACGAGATCTTCTACAATCCCCGCCACGAATACACCAAAGGCCTGATGCGCTCGATCCCCAGCGTGGACAACGACGGCGAGAAGCTCGAACCCATCACCGGCACGCCCATCGACCTGCTGAATATGCCCAAGGGCTGCCCCTTCGCCCCCCGCTGCGACGCGGCGATGAAAATCTGCATCCGCGAGAAATGCCCGAATCTGCGCATCAACGCAAAGCACGCGGCGGCCTGCTGGATGAACGTGAAGGACGGATACAAAGAGACGTTCGATCCCGATAAGGAATACGTCGAGGAGGGCTGATGATTATGGCAGTAGAGAATGCGACCACGCTGGTGGATATCCGGCACCTGAAGAAGTATTTCAACATCAGCACGGGAATGTTCAGCACCAAGCCGCTGAAAGCGGTGGACGACGTTTCCTTTACCATCAACAGAGGCGAGACCCTCGGCCTTGTGGGCGAATCCGGCTGCGGCAAGACCACGGTCGGCAGAACCATCCTGCAGCTGTACAAACCCACCGCCGGCGAGATCATCTACAACAGGAAGCCCGTCGTGACCTCTCGCGACCTCAAGGAATTCCGCACCAAGGCGACCATGGTGTTCCAGGACCCCTATTCCTCCCTGAACCCCCGCATGACGGTGGCGGACATCATCGCAGAGCCGCTGGATGTGCACGGCCTTTGCAAATCGAAGGAGGAACGCCGCGAGCGGGTGCTGCAGCTGATGGACTACGTGGGTCTGAACAGCGAACACGCCTCCCGCTACGCCCATGAGTTCTCCGGCGGCCAGCGGCAGAGAATCGGCATCGCCCGTTCTCTTGCGGTAAACCCGGAATTCATTGTCTGCGACGAGCCGGTCTCCGCGCTGGACGTTTCGATCCAGGCGCAGGTGATCAATATGTTCGACGAGCTGCAGGAAAAGCTGGGCCTGACCTATCTCTTCATCGCCCACGACCTCCTCGTGGTGCGCCACATCAGCGACCGCATCGCCGTGATGTATCTGGGCAAGATGGTGGAGCTGGCGGACGCGCGTGAAATCTACGACCATCCGCTGCATCCCTATTCGAAGTCCCTGATTTCCGCGGTGCCCGTGCCCGACCCGAAGGTGGCCCGCGCGAATCAGCGCATCGCCCTCAAGGGCGATATCCCCAGCCCGCTGAACGCGCCCTCCGGCTGTCCGTTCCGCACCCGCTGCCAATACGCGACGGATGCGTGCGCACAGTCGATGCCG
>CACYHJ010000096.1:0-2369 GCA_902774165.1 Oscillospiraceae bacterium | reverse complement strand
TGAACAGTGAAATGTGAACAGTGAACAGTAAAAAGAAATCGTCAAATTGACGCTGCTGCTCTAAACAAGCGCTTTCGTTGAATTTACGTTTCACATCTCACATCTCTCAGTTCGCCGATCACAGCTCAACCGTACCCCGCGATTCACAGCTTCGGAGGTTTCCGCTGAAAACAGTCCGCCGGACTATTTTCTTAACGCGGCAATCTCACATAAAAAACGGTTTCATCCGGGCTTCCGCCCGGTTTGGAATAAAGCAAATGATCCGGGAAATACTGCGTCCCGGAAAAATTAAAGGAGGAAAATCCATGAAAAAGATTTTAGCAGTGCTGCTCGTGCTTGTCATGGTTCTGACGGCTTTCGCGTCCTGCAACAATAAGCCCGCGAACACCGATGAGCCCGGCACCGAAGGCAATACGGACGCCGCTCCCGTCACGGTCAACACCGACGGTCTGAACGTTTGTATCGCCAGTGAACCCGACACCATCGACCCCGCGCTCAACTCCGCGGTCGACGGCGCAACCCTCATCGCGCACCTGTTCAGCGGTCTCGCGAAGTGGGCGCAGGATGAAAACGGCAACCTCGAGATCGTCGCCGACGCAGCCACCGAGCTGACCGAAGGCGTCGCCAACGAGGACGGCACGATCACCTACACCTACACTCTGAGAGACGGTCTGACCTGGTCCGACGGCCAGCCTCTCAAGGCCTCCGACTTCGTCTTCGCATGGAACCGCGCAGCCTCCGCCGAGCTCGGCGCCGACTACGGCTACATGTTCGAGGTCGTCGACGGTTACGCCGAGATGCAGGAGGAAGGCTCCACCTCGAAGCTCAACGTCGAAGCTGTTGACGAGAAGACCATCAAGGTCACCCTTGTCACCGACGTTCCTTACTGGAACGAGCTTCTTGCGTTCCCGACCTACTTCCCGGTCCGTGAGGACGTTGTCGCCGACGAAGCATGGGCGACCGATCCCTCCACCTACGTTTCCAACGGTCCCTACAAGCTTGCGAAGTGGGATCACAACAGCATGATCACCCTTGAGAAGAACGACAGCTATTATGATGCTGACGCCGTCACCATGGGCAAGATCAACTTCTACCTTTCCGACGACGCGAACAACATGCTCGCCAACTTCGAAAAGGGCGACTGGCTTCTGATCGACGACGTTCCCACCAACGAGATCGCAAATCTGAAGGTCAAGTATCCCGACGAGTTCAAGATCGCCGGCCAGATCGGCACCTACTACGTCTGCTGGAACATCAACGAGAACATCCTTCCCGAGGGTTCCGACCTTACCGGCGCCGAGGCTGAGGCTGCGCGCGAGGAAATCCGCAGCGCCATCACCCTTCTGTTCGACAGAAACTACATCATCGACGAGATTGCGCAGGGCGGCCAGCTTCCCGCTTCCTCCTTCGTCGCGATGGGTATGACCGACGCCGACGGCTCCGAGTTCTATAAGAACGCCGGTCACAACGCCGACTTCGACGGCTACTACAAAGTCTCCAAGGACGCGCAGCAGAGCAACTTCGATTCCGCGATCGAAACGCTCAAGAAGTACTACGACTTCGACGAGGCGAGCGGCAAGTTCACCAACTTCCCGAGCATGACTTACCTCTACAACACCAGCGACGCCCACAAGCTGATCGGTGAATACCTGCAGCGTGCGCTTGCCGGCATCGGCATCAACATGCAGCTGGAGAACCAGGAGTGGAACACCTTCCTGAACACCCGTAAAGAAGGCAACTACTCCATCGCCCGTAACGGCTGGCTGGCGGATTACAACGATCCCATCAGCTTCCTTGACATGTGGACCACCGCTTCCGGCAACAACGACGTTCAGTTCGGCAAGGGCGACAACAAGGATCTGAAGCACTACAACCTCGACCTGACCGCGCTCGGCGACGACACGAAGGTTGAAAACGGCACCTGGGCGGAGACCTACGACGTCCTGATCGCGAAGATCAAGACCTGCACCGATAAGGACACCCGTTACAAGCTCATGCACATCGCTGAGGATATGCTTATGGCGACCGGCTGCCTGTGCCCGCTGTATTACTACACCGATCTCTATATGATCAGCAGCAGCGTCCACGGCTTCTTCTCCAACCCGCTCGGCTATAAGTACTTCATGTACACCACCATTGCGTAAATTTCTTTAAAAAGAGCCCCGTTCCGGCTTGCCGGAACGGGTGCTTTTTTAAAATCTGATTTATCGCAGAGCGATAAATCAGAATTTAGTCATCAGGCACTGGGCATTAGGCATTAGTATCAGTCAAATATTCAAATAGCTATCATCTGACATACTCATGCCAAATTTACACTTATGTTTATTTAACGCTTTTTTTACGATAAAACGCAGAAGGTAGATTTTACA
>CACYHJ010000095.1 GCA_902774165.1 Oscillospiraceae bacterium | reverse complement strand
TGTGGGAGAATGCAAGATGGTATTGCGCAAAATGGCGCGTCAATTTCAACAAAAATCATCCGAGCGCCGCCCAGGCAAGCCGCGGGGCGAAGGTCTCGCCGCCGTCAAAGCGCAGCGCGCCGTCGTTCGACAGGGTGATCACGCTCTCCCCCGCGGGCAGGTCGATTTCACAGACCGCGGTGGTATAGGTATAGAAGCTGCAGGTGTTGCGGCAATACACGTTTTTCTGTTTCTCGCCGTTCACGCCGACGGTGACGAAATCCTCCACAAGGTCGATGTTATAGGAATGAACGCCGTTTTCCCTTCCCGACGCGTAACAGAGCACAAGGCTGTATTTCCCGGCGCGTTCCGCCGTTACGGGGAACGATACCGCGCCGCCCGCGCTTGAAATGCCGTCGATATACGCGATATCGCCGTCTCCGGTCACAAGACGCGCGCCGCCGTCCGCCGTCATCTCCGCGGCGGACACGGGCCTGAGCGGGGTCCCGGCGGGCGTCAGGGACGAAATCTCCCCGTCAAGATAATTCACGCCGCGCTTGAGAAACACCGTCTCCCCGCCGTTCAGAAGATAATACCCGTCCTCCGGCGCCACGGCGAGGAACTTCCCGTTTTCGTCGGCAGAGGCGTCAAAGTATATATTTTCCGCCGGTTCCGCCCTGCGCACAAGCAGGGAATCCAGCACGTAGGTGCCGTCGTTATGCGTAAAACGGAGCGTATGCGTTCCCGCGCTCAGCGTTTCGCATAGCGTCAGCGCGCCGGTGTATTCGCTGCGCACGGTATTGGGCAGCGACAGGAGCCGGGGTTCGCCGTCCAGCGAGAATTCCGTCTTCGCGTCCCGGCGTTCTTCGGCGGGAAGTCCGTCCGCGGCTTTGCCGTAGATGATTTTCATCTCGTATTCCCCATCCGACGGGACGCTGATTTTCACCTCCACGCCGTCGCCGGGCTGCTCCATGCCGCCCACCATGCCGTTTACCTCGCCGGTGGTCGCGTAGGCGCTGTCATAGGTGTAAGCCGCGCCGAGCAGCGTTCCGTTTTCAAATTCATATCTTGAATACAGATTATGATTGACGAATTTCGGCTCTTTTTCCGCAGCCGGAACGACGCGGATATGATAAGCGCTCGTCCGGTCCATATTATTTAACGGGATATTCAGGCACGCGCCGCATTTCTGCGTATAGCTCGTGAGGAGCTCCGGCGCGGCGACGGCGCCCGCAAGCCCCTGATAGGCTGCCCGCTCCACGGTGACTTTCACAAGCCTGCCGTAAAGCGCCGTATCTTTGAGGTTCTTTATTCTGATTTTTCCGCTGTAATCCGCGCCGGCGGCGAGCACGTCGATGCGGTCCGTTTCGTCCGAAATTGCGCCGATCGCCATGAATTCCTGATAGCGCAGCTCTCTTTTCTCCTTGACCGCCTTGCCCACGTCCGCGTGGGTCGGGTCGAAGATCTTAAATTTCATCGTCTGCCCGCGCAGATCCGCGTACCAGCGGTACGCCCACCAGGCGCTGTTGGGAGTATTGTAATCGGCGCAGGTGCTGCTCAGATTGTTCGCCAGCAGCCAGTAAGCCTGCTCACCGTAAACCTTCGTCGTTTCGATCTGCGCGATATACTTCGTCATGGCGCAGGGGTCGCCGTTATCCTGCATCCTGCCGTATTCGGTCACGATCACCGGCAGATCCTCCGGCACACCGCACCGCGCTTCGATCTCATGCAGATCCCGCACGTGAGCCTGCCAATCGTAAACCGAACGGTCCTGCAGCTCGTGATAGATCAGAACGTCGGGGATACAGTCGTTTTCCGTGCAGTAGGAAAGGAACCCCTCCGTCTTTTCGGTGTTGTAGTCCATATAGCCGGGGCCGCCAAACCGGGCCTGAGGATCAAGCTCTTTGACGAAATCATAGGTGAGCCGCCACGCCTCATAGAAATTCCGCCGCCCCTCGTCGCCGAAGCCGTGCCATCCGCCGCCGTTCTCGTCGGCGTTCCACTCGCCGAACCAGACGCCGTTGTCGCACTCGTTGTAAAGGCAGTAGACCAGCTTCCCGGCATAGGCGGAATCCTTCATTTTCTCCACCGTTTCACGGATCCGCGGGAAATATTCCGTTTCGACGTATTCGCGCCAGTCGTATGCGCCGCTCTTTTTCCGTTCGGTGATCGCCGCGTCGTCGTAATACCAGGTGGCATAGGTATCCTGCAGATAAACGACGATATACTCGATATCGCCGTTTTCAAGAAGCTGCGGCGAGACGTGCGCCACGTCCCCCACGGGGTGCTGCAGGCCGTCCGCCGTTTTGGCGGAAACGGTGGTGATATCCAGCGCGTCCGTCAGGTCCGCGGAGGGAACGCCCTCTTCCGAAAGGCCGTAAAGATAACCGGACGCGCCGCCCATGACTTCGCCGGTCAGATCCTTCGCGTCGAAGGTGACCGTAGGCGGAAAGAAGAAACAGAATACGGGAACAAGGAAACTCAGAAGGGACGCGAGAAAAGCGTTCATTGCAAAAACTCCTTTACTTCATCCATGGTGGGGATCGACAGCGCCGCGCCCATGCGGGACACCACGATCGCGGAGGCGGCGGAGGCCGTGCGCAGCGCCGCTTCGGGCGACTCGCCCGCGATCAGCGAGAAGAGGAAAAAGCCCGTGAAGGTGTCGCCCGCGCCGGTGGTATCCGCCACCGGGACCTCAAAAAGCCCATGTCGGTATACGCCGGATCCGCAGCGGTAGACCGAGCCGCTGCCGCCGAGGGTCAGAAGCACGTCGCCGGGATATTTTGCGGCCATCGCCGCAAGGATCGCCTCCGGATCCGTCTCGCCGGTCAGGGAAGCCCCCTCCAGTTCGTTGCACAGGAACAGATCCACCTTGTCCAGCGGCAGAGAGAAAATACCGTCGTCGAAGGGCGAGGGATTCAGCACGACGCGCATCCCCTTTTCCTTTGCGATCTCAATGCAGAGTCCCACGTCGTTGATCTCATTCTGCAGCACCACCGCGTCGCCCGGCTCGGCGTCGGCGAGGACCTCGCGGAAATATGCCTCGTCGAAGGCGAAATTCGCCCCGTGATAGACGATGATGCTGTTCTGTCCCGCCGCGTCCACCTGAATGATCGCGTGGCCGGAGGGAAGATCCGTCTTTTTCACCCGCGACGCGTCGGCGCCGACGGTTTTCAATACGTCGATCAGCATTTCGCCGTCGCGCCCCACAAGGCCGCAGGGAATCACCCGCGCGCCCGCCCGATGCAGCGCGACGGACTGGTTCAGCCCCTTGCCGCCGGGCAGGACCTTCAGTGCAGAAGCGGACAGGGTCTCCCCCGCGCCGACGAAGCGCGGCAGGGAGTAAAAATAATCAATATTGAACGAACCGATGCTGTAAATTTTCATAGAAATCACCGATTATATTTTACTATATTCCGGAACAAAAAATCAATAAGCTATTGAATATTTCATTCCGATGTGGTAGATTTTGACTGTACGCTACCGGCTGCCGGCTGCCAACAACGATTTGCGTGATTCGTGATTTGTGATTCGTGATTCGTATGCGCCTGCGGCGCGAGTGTAGGAAGGGAGAAGGGAGAAGCATTTCGGATCTTGCCTCTCATCTCTCAAACAACTAACACCCAACAACCGGCAACCAGCAACGAGCAACCAGCAACGAGCAACCAGAAACAAGCAACCAACAACCGGAGGTAATAAGGAATGAAAACAATCAAAGTCGGCATCGCCGGCGTGCGCGGCCTTTCCACCATGAAGGGCTTTCAGGCCATCGACGACGTGGAGATCGCCGCCATGTGCGATCTGAATGAGGAACACCTGAACGAGGCGGCGGACAAGCTGGGCGTGGAAAAGCGGTACCGCGTGTTCGACGATATGATGGAGTCGGACATCGACGCGGTGGTGATCGCCACGCCCATGCAGTGCCATGTGCCGCAGGTGATCGCCGCGCTGGAGGCGGGCAAGCACGTGATGAGCGAGGTCACCGCCGGCGTGACCATGGACGAGCTGTTCTGGCTGTGCGAGACCGTCGAGAAATACAAAAAGGTCTATATGTACGCCGAAAACTATATCTACGCCCCGCAGGTGCAGCTTGTGAAAGCGCTTGTGAACGCGGGCTTTTTCGGCGACACCTATTACGCCGAGGGCATGTATATGCACAATACCTCGAACCTTCTGGTCTACCCGGACGGCAAGACAAGCTGGCGCACCTACTGGCAGGACGGTGTGCGGGGCAACTTCTACCCCACCCACTCCATCGGGCCGGTCATGCAGTGGTTCCCCGGCGACCGGATCACGGAGATCACCACCTTCTCCCCCGGCGTACGGCATCCCTACGGCGTGAAACAGGACAGCGGCACCACAACGATGTGCCGGACGGAAAAGGGGAACCTGCTGAACATCCGCACCGACTGCACCTCGCCCCATCCCCACAATATGGACTATTACCACCTGCAGGGCACGAAGGGCTGCTACCGCTCGAAGACCAACGATAAGGACTGGCACCGCGTCTCCTTCATCGGCGAGGACAGCCCCTCCCACGCAATGCAGTGGAAAGCGCTGGAGGAGTTCAACGACTACCTGCCCGAGCGGTTCAAAACCGCGACGCAGGACCAGAAGAACGCCGGGCACGGCGGCGGCGATTTCTTCATCGTGAAGGATTTCGTGGACGCGGTGCGCGGCGACGTACCGCCCGCAATCGACGTATACACCGCCTGCGAGTGGACCGCGGTGGGACTGCTCTCCGGCATCTCGGTGACGAATCATTCAAAGACGCTGGAGGTGCCCCGTTTCCGGCCGGCAATGCCGCTGGAAGAGAAGAAAATTCCCCTTTGACGAATCGCCCGCAGAGCGCGGAAACGGAGGAAGAACGATGAAACGCATTTTTGAGATCGACAAAAACTTTAAGGTCGAGACCTTTACGGACCACGACGACGCGGTGTTTTACGACCCGCGGAACGCGCCGTTCCGGATCTATGGTATCTTCTATGAAAACGGGATGTTCCGCCGGCTGCCGGAGCGGGTCGCGCGGGCAACCAACGAGGGGGTCGTCTATCTGCACGCCAACACCGCGGGCGGCAGGGTCCGGTTCCGCACCGACAGCCCTTATATTCTCATCAACACGAAGATGTCCGGCGTGGATCACATGAACCACTTCCCGCTGGTCGGCTCCGCGGGCTTCGACCTGTACGTCGACAACGAATATGAGGCCAGCTTCATGCCGCCGCAGGGAATGCGAAAAGGGTATGAAAGCATTGCGGAGTTCGGGACGCGCGCGCTGCGGGACGTGACGATCCATATGCCGCTGTACGCAAACGTGACGGAATTCGGGATCGGACTGAGCGCGGACGCGAAGCTGCTGCCCGCCGCGGAATACCGGGAGGTCCCGCCGATCGTGTACTACGGCTCCTCCATCACCCAGGGGGGATGCGCCTCCCGGCCGGGCAACGCCTATCAGAATATCCTCTCCCGACGGCTGAACGTCGATCACGTCAACCTCGGGTTTTCCGGCAGCGCGCGGGGCGAGGACGCGATCACGGAATACATCGCGGGGCTTGAGATGTCCGTCTTCGTGCTGGATTACGACCACAACGCGCCGGACGTGGAGCATCTGAAAAACACCCATGAAAAAATGTTCCGCGCGATCCGCGCAAGGCCATGGCGCTGTACGGCCAGGCCGAGGCCCGCATGTCCGGGGTCCCGGGCGGGGCGCTGGAGATCGCCATGACGTGCCTGAACGTCGCCGACCTCATCGAAAAGCGGGACGGCATGGAGGCGGGCGAGGCGCGCATCTACGACCTGATGGACCGCGCGGCGGCGCTGCTGCACGGTGACGGTTTTCCCCGGGACGGCTACTATGCCTTTGTGTGCGAAAAGTGCGCCCCCACCTTCGACTACTACGGGTGGTTCGCCGAGGCGGAGGCGCTGCGGGAGGAGGCCGGGCGCATCTATGCGGGGACTTGAGCTTTCGCGGGCCTACTACGAGGCCTTTGGCGCGCCGATGCTCCGGGAGCAGTTTCCCGAATTGCTGCCCCATGTCGCCGCCGGGCTGTTCGGCAGCGGCTCGGAGTGCTTTGGCTATGACGATGAGATCTCCCGCGACCACGACTTCGAGCCGGGCTTCATGCTGCTGCTGCCGGGGGAGGACGTCGTGGACCGCCGGACGGCGTTTTTGCTGGAGCGGGCCTACGCGAAGCTGCCCCGGGAATTCATGGGCCTTCGCCGGGGGTTGATGCAGCCCGTGGGCGGGCCGCGCCGGGGCGTCATGCGGACGGCGGAATTCTTTGCCCAAAAGGTCGGCGCGCCGGACGGCGTCCTGACGCTGGGCCAGTGGCTTGTCGCGCCGGAGTACGCGCTGGCCGAGGCCGTCAACGGCGCGGTGTTCTACGACGGCGCGGGCGAGGTCACCGCCATCCGCGAAAGGCTCTCGGCCTGGCCCGAGGACGTGCGCAGGAAGAAGCTGGCGGGGAACCTGCTGCTGATGGCCCAGTCCGGGCAGTACAATTATCCCCGCTGCCTCGCCCACGGCGAAAAGGGCGCGGCGCAGCTTGCCGCGGGGGATTTCGTCCGCCACGCCATGGCGGCGGTCTTCCTGCTCAACGGCGTCTACCAGCCCTACTACAAGTGGGCGTTCCGGGCCCTGCGGGCGCTGCCGCGGCTTTCGCTGCTGGCGGAGCTGATGGAATACCTGATCTCCACCGACAACGACGGCGACCTGGCCGCGTCGAAGCGCGACGTGATCGAGGGCATCGCGGCGGACGTGATCGACGAGCTCCGGCGCCAGGACCTCACCGGGGCCGACTGCGGCGACCTGGAAAAGCACGCCTATTCCGTCAACGACGCCGTTGCCGACGCCGACCTTCGCAACGCCCACATCCTCGCGGCGGTATGACCTCTGTTTGTCCGGCTTCTTTCAACCACTGACCACTCGTGCGAGGTGCATCCATGGATACCCAGAGATTTGTCGATTACAGGAACCGCGTCGTCGGGGCCGTTTCCCGCGCCATCGTCGGCAAGGAGGACCAGATCGAAAAGGTGCTGATCTGCCACGTCTGCGGCGGCCACGTGCTGCTGGAGGACGTGCCCGGCACAGGCAAGACGATGCTGCTGCGGGCCTTCGCGAAGGCCATCGGGGGCAGCTTCAGCCGCGTGCAGTTCACGCCGGACCTGCAGCCCTCCGACCTGACGGGCATCAACTTCTTCAACCAGAAGGAGGGCGAGTTCCGCTTTAGGCCCGGCCCGCTGTTCCACGACGTGATCCTGGCCGACGAGGTGAACCGCGCCACGCCGCGCACCCAGGCGGCGCTGCTGGAGGCCATGGAGGAGCGGCAGATCACCGTGGACGGCGAGACCTGGCCCCTGGGCGGGCGCTTTCTGGTGATGGCGACCCAGAACCCGCTGGAATCCTACGGCACGTTCCCGCTGCCGGAGGCCCAGATCGACCGCTTTTTCATGCGCCTGTCCCTGGGCTATATGGACCGGGCGGACGAGCTGGCCGTGCTGCGGCGCGGCGAGACCGTGGACATCATCGGCGGTATCGAGCCGGTGGTGACCGACGCGGACACCGCCTGGGTCCGGGCCAACTACCGCGATGTCGCCGTCTCCGACGCCGTGGCGGGCTATCTGATGGACCTGGTCGCGGGCACCCGACGGGGCGATTTCAGCTGCGGCGTCTCCACCCGCGGCGCGATCGCGCTGTTCAAGGCGGTGCAGGCCGCGGCGGCGCTGGCCGGGCGGGACTACGCCCTGCCGGAGGACATCCGCCGCATGGCGCCCTGCGTGCTGTCCCACAGGATCACCGCGGGCGCGGGCCTCAAGCGCGCGGACGCCGAGGCAAAGCTGATGTACCTGGTGGACCAGATCCCGGTGCCCGTCGAGGATCTGGGATGATCGCGTTTTTGCTGATGCTGGCGGCGGTGATCGCCGGGGCGGAGTTCTGGTCGCTGCGAAGGGGCCTGGAGGGCGTCGAATACGACCTGAAGCCCTCGAAGCCCGTCGCCGAGCCGGACGAGCCGCTGCAGCTGGTGACGGTCGTCACGAACCGGCGGCGGCGCATACTGCCGTTCATCCGCCTCAACGAGAGCGTGCCGGAGTGCATCGAGGTGGCGGGCGAGATGCGCGTGGAGGACGTGACGCACCGCCGCTATGCCCTGCGCAGCACCATCTACATGATGCCCCGTCAGCGGCTGACCCGTCGGACGGACTTTTCCATGCCCCGGCGGGGGCGGTATCTGTTTCAGGGGGCGACGCTGGAGGGCGGCGACTTCCTGGGGCTGAGTACCGCGCCGAGGCGGGTGGAGGTCATGCGCGAGCTGGTGATCCTGCCCCGCGCCGCGCAGGCCGTAGACGTCCGGCGGCTGATGGGCGGCTGGATGGGGGAGCGCTCCGTGAACCGCTTCATCATGGAGGACCCGGTGCTGACCCTCGGCTACCGGGATTACACCGGGCGCGA
>CACYHJ010000094.1 GCA_902774165.1 Oscillospiraceae bacterium | reverse complement strand
CGAGCCTTGCGAGGGAATATCGCCGAAAGATCGAAAGCGGATAATTGACGGAATCGCTTTCTTTATTTGTTGCGGCGTATATTTCACCGCCGTAGGGAACGACGGTCTCGGCGTTCCGCAAACGGGCAAATACCGTGCAGACAGAATGAAAATAGAACCGATAGACGCGGAAACGAATCGCAGGGAACGACTTATCTCACCTGCCGGTCCGGTCGGCGCTTCTGTCTTCATTGAAAAATCCCGAGGAAGGGAATTTATCATCGGTATGATTTATGCCTTCGATCAAGGTGTGTTTCATCGGATATTGAACTTCCCGGAGCGGAAAGCCGAGGCGTCGTTCCCTACAATCGTTGTGGTTTTTGCTGTCGACAGCGGGAAGATCCGGCGTATCTCTTTCGCATTTCCTGACCGGACAAACAAAAAATCCCGCGACCGGCGCGGGACATAATTCTAATTATGTTTCAAAGAAATCAATTCATTGATGACTAACGTTTCTATTATAGCGTAAATTAGTATTGTTTGTCAAGTACTCTTATCCTTATATACAATAAATCCAGACCGAGCCAATGTATTTTTTTGACTCAGTTTGTAATTTTACAGCTTGTTATTTGTAATTGAAAGGAAAAAGAAAGATTTTTCAAAAAAGGAAGAGATATGGAAACATAATTAGAATTATGAAACAGGAGGACAATATGAAAAACATATCAGAAGCACGGTTTTTGAATGAAATGCGATCCGTTTCCGCGAATATGTACCGGCTTGGCTGGGATGAACGAAACGGAGGCAATATCAGTTATTTGTTGGAACAAGACGAAATCGCCGATTTTCTTGACCCCGGAAGTGTTATACGCAAAATTCCGCTCGGCTTCGACGCAAGGGCGCTGAGCGGCAAGATATTTCTCGTGACGGGTTCCGGTAAATACTTCAAGAATATCGACCGGGATCCTGAAAACAATCTCGGAATTTTTCGTATTTCCGGGGACGGCTCGACTGCCGAACTGCTATGGGGGTATGCTGACGGTGGGCAATTCACCAGTGAATTGCCCGCGCATCTGATGAGTCACTGCGCCCGTCTTTCCGTTGATCCGGAAAACCGTATTGTGATGCATTGCCATCCGACTTATACACTGGCATTGAATTATGTACATGTGTTGGATGAAAAGCAACTGACGCATACGCTTTGGCAGATGTGTACAGAGTGTATCGTTGTGTTTCCGGACGGCGTCGGCGTTCTGCCCTGGATGCTCTGCGGTACCAATGAAATCGGGGAGGCGACAGCGAAAAAAATGGAGGCATTTCGTCTTGTGGTCTGGGGGATGCACGGTATTTACGGCGCCGGAAAAACGATGGATGAAGTGTTCGGCTTGATTGAAACCGTGGAAAAAGCTGCACAGATATATATGCTCACTTGTCATATGCCGAGGATCGGTACGATAAAAGATGAAGAGCTGCGGGAGCTTGCCGAATCCTTCGGTGTCAGCTACCGACGGGATTTTTTGGATATATAACAATTATTCAGGAAAAGAGGATTTGAGAAATGGTAATCGCGTTGCTCACTGCGGCCGGTATCGGTTCGCGCATGGGACAGGATATCCCAAAACAGTTTATTCATGTCGACAACAAACCTTTGATTGTTTATACCTTGGAAGCGTTTCAGAATCACCCCGGCATTGATGCGATCGTCTGCGTTACTCTGCCGAACTGGATCGACGTCGTCAAGGCTTACGCCATGCAGTTCAATATCAAAAAACTTCGTTGGATTGTCCCGGGCGGCGCGACCGGGCAGGAGTCGATCAAAAACGGCTTGATGGCCGTCAGAAACAGCCTGGGAGAAGATGATATTACGATTATGATTCATGACGGGAACCGCGGCCTTGTCTCCGGGGAAATCATTTCAAACAGCCTTGCCGTTTACAGAGAACACGGCAGCGCCGTCACGGTGATTCCCTGCGTTGAAGCGGTATTCTTCAGTGAAGACGGCGGGCTGTCATCTGATAAGTCGATCCCAAGAGAACAGCTTTATCGCACGCAGACGCCGCATACTTATGACCTGAAAAAACTTCTGTGGGCGCATGAGGAAGCTGCAAAGAAGAAAATCGAAAACTCCACTGCCACCTGTACGCTGATGCAGGCGTTGGGGGAAAAGATTTATTTTTCAAAAGGATCAGAAGAAAATCTGAAAATAACCACAACGGAAGATCTCAAGCTCTTCAATGTGCTTCTGCATACCCGAAAGGAGAGCTGGCTGAAGTAGTCTGAAGCCTTGAAGTGCCGAATACGGTCTGCATTCCGGTGTGCGATCATTCCCGATGTGTTTAAATCAAAGTGCCCTTGATGAGTACTTGTATGCGCCAAGCCGAAAATCGCTGAATGACGGCGGGTTTCGGCTTATTATGTATGAGGAACAGACCGGTGCATTGAATTATTGTGCGCCGTAAGCCGGGCCGGAGGCAAAACGGACTGTTTCCGGAGCGCAAAAAGATCAAAAAACTGACGATCTGAAATCGCCATGTGAAAAAGCACATAAAAAAGACTTTACAAATAAGAATAAGTATGGTATAATGCTTTTTGCTGCGAAGTTCCCGGGCATCGGCGCAAACCGCCAGGCGGTGTTCACCTGTCCCTTGCCTGAGGCTTACGCAAATAATTATAATGAGGTGAAAGACATGACTGCTGAGAGAAAAACCGAGATCATCAAGACCTACGCGATCCATGAGGGCGATACCGGTTCTCCCGAGGTTCAGATCGCTCTTCTTACCGAGCGCATCAACAACCTGACCGAGCACCTTCGCACCAACAAGAAGGACCATCATTCCCGCCGCGGCCTTTTGAAAATGGTCGGTCACAGAAGAAACCTTCTCGCGTATCTCCAGAAGAACGACATCGAAAGATACCGTTCCATCATCGCAAGACTCGGACTGCGTAAGTAATTGTTCAAAGAAGCGGCAAATCCCACGCGGCTTTGCCGCTTTTTGAAATGAAAAGTGAAAAAACGGATCCGGTTTTAGCAGTTAACAGAGAGCCTTTTCGCGCGAAAAGACTTTGTGTTATTGTTAAAACCCTCCGTTGAAATAAAAAGTTTTGAAAGGAAAGGTTTTAACAGAATGTTTGAGGAATTCAGAAAATTCGAAACCACCCTTGCCGGCAGACCCTTCGTGGTAGAGACCGGCAAAATGGCGCAGCTTGCCAACGGTTCCTGCCTTGTCCGCTACGGCGAGACCGAGATCCTTTGCACCGCCACCATGTCCGCGCAGCCCAGAGAGGGCATCGACTTCTTCCCCCTCTCCGTCGACTTTGAGGAAAAGCTTTATTCCGTAGGTAAGATCCCCGGCTCCTTCCAGCGCCGTGAGGGCAGAGCCAGTGAAAAGGCGGTCCTTGCCTCCCGTGTGATCGACCGTCCGATCCGTCCCCTGTTCCCGAAGGATATGAGAAACGACGTCAGCGTCGTGGCGACGGTCATGTCCGTCGATCCCGACTGCCTGCCCGAGATTGCCGCGATGAACGGCGTTTCGATCGCGCTTGCGATCTCCGAGATCCCGTGGGCCGGCCCCGTCGCGGGTATTTCCGTCGGTCTGATCGACGGCGAATACGTCTTCAATCCCACCGAGGAGCAGCGTGAGGTTTCTCAGATGGCGGTCACCGTCGCTTCCACCGCGGACCTGATCGCGATGGTCGAGGCCGGCGCGAAAGAGGTCGACGACGATACCATGATCGACGGCATCCTTGCCGCCCATGAAGAGAATAAGAAAATGGTCGAGTTCATCAACGGCATCGTCGCCGAGGTTGGCAAGCCGAAGATCGACTTCCCCTCCAACGATCCCGATCCCGAGATGTATGAGGCCATCAAGGCCTTCTGCATCGACGACGTGAAGGCTGCCCTCGATACCGACGACAAGCGTGTGCGCGACGAGCGCCTGAAGCCCGTCTATGAGAAGGTCCACGAGCGGTTCGACGAGGAATACGCCGACGTGATCGAGAAGATCGACGACTGCATTTACAAAACGCAGAAATACGTTGTGCGCCGCTGGCTGCTGGACGAAGGCAAGCGCGTGGACGGCAGAGGCCTTGACGATATCCGCCCGCTGAACGCCCAGGTCGACCTGCTCACCAGAGTTCACGGCTCCGGCATGTTCACCCGCGGCCAGACCCAGGTGCTCTCCGTTGTGACTCTCGGCTCCAGCGGCGACGCCCAGAACCTGGACGGCATCGACAACGAGGATACCAAACGGTATATCCACCACTATAACTTCCCGTCCTACTCCGTCGGCGAGACCAAGCCCGCGCGCGGCCCCGGCAGACGCGAGATCGGTCACGGCGCCCTTGCGGAAAGAGCGCTGCTGCCCGTGATTCCCTCCATCGAGGAGTTCCCCTACACGATCCGCGTGGTCTCCGAGGTTCTGTCCTCCAACGGCTCCACCTCTCAGGGCTCCGTCTGCGGCTCCACCCTTGCGCTGATGGCGGCCGGCGTGCCGATCAAGGCGCCCGTGGCGGGCATCTCCTGCGGTCTTGTGACCGAGGGCGACCGCTTCATCACCATGGTCGACATTCAGGGGCTTGAGGACTTCTTCGGCGATATGGACTTCAAGGTCGCCGGCACCAAAGAGGGCATCACTGCCATTCAGATGGATACCAAGGTCCACGGCCTGACCCCCGCGATCATCCGCGAGGCCATTTACAAGACCCACAAGGCAAGAAACTATATTCTCGACGAGGTCATGCTGCCCGTGATCGCCGAGCCCAGAGCGGAGCTGTCCAAGTGGGCGCCCAAGATGCTCAACACCAAGATCGATCCCGAGAAGATCGGCGACGTGATCGGCAAGCAGGGCAAGGTTATCCAGAAGATCTGCGCCGAGTGCGACTGCAAGATCGACGTTGAGGAGGACGGCAACGTCTTCGTTTCCTCCACCGATCTTGAGAACGCCCAGAAGGCCGTCGCCATCATCGAGACCATCGCAAAGGGTCCCGAGGTGGGCGCGATCTACACCGGCGTCGTCACAAGGCTCCTCTCCTTCGGCGCGTTCGTTGAGATCGCTCCCGGCGTTGAGGGCATGGTGCACGTCAGCCAGCTGGACGTCAAGCGCGTTGAGAAGGTCGAGGACTGCGTCGCCGTGGGCGATACGATTCTCGTGAAGGTGCTTCCCGTCGACGATCAGGGCAGACTCAACTTCTCCCGCCGCGACGCGCTGATCGAGGCGCAGGGCCTGACCCCTGACCCCGATTACAAGCCCGAGCCCCGCGCGCCCCGCAAGGACCGCAGAGACGGCGGCAGAGGCGGCAGAGGCGGCGACCGCAGAAGACGCGAAAACTGAATCGCTTGATTGAAGTAAGGATCTTAACAGACAGCCGTCGGGAAACCGGCGGCTGGATTTTTTGCCCTCAGATAGTCGACATTTGTTGAAAAATCGTCATAAGGTTTAATATCTACGCTTGCAATCCCTGCGGTAAAATGATACAATAAAATTATAAAACGAGGGGGGATTTTAAAACCCCTGTCCTGAATGAATTTGCAGCTTCGGAGGGTGAGGTATATGGCAGATTTTCCCGAGCGGTCCTTTGCGTTTGAGAACGGGCTGCGGCCCGGCGCGCGTTACGACGCGATTTTTTACGGCGCTTACGCGGGCACGTCCACCTTTGATATCCGCGTCCGGTTCGACTTCAAGCAGCGGCTGAACCGCTCAAAGCTGCAGCGGGCGGCGGATAATGCGCTGCTGGCGTATCCCGAGTTCAAGGTCCGTCCCGTCATCAAAGACGGCAGAGTGTTTTATGAAGAAAATTTCAAGCCCGTGTGCCTGCGGGACGACGACAACGAAACCCTTTATTTCGGCACCGACGGCGCGGACGGCACCAACGGCTACCTGTTTGTCTTCCTGTGCGGCGAGCGGCATCTGACGTTTTCGCTGTATCACGGCCTGACGGACGCCCACGGCATGATCGCCTATATCGCGTCGGTGATGTGGGAATACGTCAAGCTGGCGCTTCCGCCGATGCGCTTTATCCGTACCCACGCCTTTGACAAATTCGGTCTGCGCTCTGACGCGAAGTCGATTCCGGAAATGTCCGATACGGAGCGCTACGACCCGCTGACGAGATTCGCCGGCGACGGGGAATTCGTGACGGTGTTTGATGAATCGACGCTGTACCATCTTCCGCCGGAAGAGTTCAACAAGGCGGACGTGAGCTGCCGCCTGATCAACCTTGAAATATCCAACGAGGCGTTTTCCCGGCGGGCGAAGCAGCTGAACACGTCGTTCGCGCCGCTGCTGGCGGCGTATGCCGCGCAGGCGATCGACAGCGCCTATGAGATCGGCGATCGGACGATCTCGGTAATCACCACCGTGGATTCCCGCCGCGTCTGCCCGACGCCGTCGCTGGGCAATATGGCGTATAACTGCCCGCTGCCCGTCACAAAGGCGGATCTGGGCATGCCGCTGCAGAATCTGTGTGCAAGGCTGCGCGCCGACATGAAAAAGCAGATCACCGAGGACCACGTGCGGGCGATGTTCCGGTTTATCCTCGGCCAGTGCAATGATATCGACGGCATGGGCGATATCGTATCGGTCAACGATTTCCTGACCGGTCCCGACGGGCTGAAGGGCCTGACGGAGAACGGCACGATCTTCCTGACCTATCCCGGCAGAGTGGGCAACAATCCCGTTTCAAGGGTGCTGCTCAACGGCGTTACGCCGGGGATGCTGGCAATGGAGCGGGCGATTAACGTCTACGCCCACCGGGATTCTCTGATCATTCAGGTCAGCCAGAAGAGCGACGACACCACCCTTGTGAACGCGCTGCGCAAAACGCTGATCCGGCACGGGTTCGACCCGAAGATGTACGATATGGGCAGAGTCCGGCAGAACGTGATGGATCTGCACCGGCTCAAGACCGTCGGCGCGCCGAAGGCCGCGGCGGAAGAAGGGGAAAACAATGGCTGAAAACGAAGATTTCTACCGCAAAAACGGCCTTCGGCCCGGCGGCCGGTACGATACGATTTTTTACGCCCTCTACGGCGGCACGAATACCTTTGATATCCGCTGCCGGTTCGATCTCAAGCAGCGTCTGAACCGGGCGCGGCTGCAGCGGGCGGCAAACGAGGCGTTGGAGGATTATCCCGAATTCAAGGTCCGGCCGGTGCTGTGCGGCGGCAGGATCTGCTATGAGGAAAATTTCAAGCCGGTGCGCATCACCGACGACGATAACGGGCGCCGGTATTTCGGCTCCGACGGCGAGGACGGCACCAACGGATATCTGTTCCTGTTTCTTGTGGGGGAGCGGCATATCACCTTTTCGATGTTCCACGGCATGACCGACGCGCGGGGCATGATTTCCTATATCATCTCCGTTCTGTGGCGCTACGCCCGGTATTCCTTCCCGTTTCTGTATCTGGTCAGCCCGAAGCTGCTGGGGGCTTACGGCGTGCGCATGAACCGGGAGCTGTTTGACGCCATGGACGACGTCGAGCGGTATGATTCCGTGATGAAATTCAAGGGAGAGGGGGAGTTTGTCCAGCTGATCGAGCCGGGGACGCTCTACCGGATGCCCGAAGAAGTATACAATAAAGAGGAAATGACCAACCGGATCGTCAACCTTGAGATCTCCAACGGCGCGTTCCTGCAAAAGACGAGGGAAGCCCATACCTCCTTTGCGCCGCTGCTGGCGGCGTATGCGGCGGAGGCGATCAACAGCGCGTATGAGATCGGCGACAAGGTGATCTCCATCAACACCCCGGTGGACGCCCGCAAATTCTTCGGCCATACGAACACGCTGTGCAATATGGCATACGACTGCATGCTGCCGCTGACGAAAGAGGACCTGGCAATGCCCACGGAGAACATCTGCGCCAAGATCAAGCAGTCGCAGAAAAAGCAGATGACGAAAAGTCACGTCAACGCCATGTTTCAGTTTATCTATGACCTGAGCCTGCAGCTGGACGCGATGGGCGACGTGGACAAGGCCAACGAGCTGCTGTCCGGTCCCGACGGGATGAAGGCGCAGGCGGACAATATGACGCTGTTCCTGACCTATCCCGGCCGCGTGGGCAACAACATTATCTCGCGGGTGCTGCTCGACGGCGTTTCGCCCGGCATGCTTTCGATGGAACGGGCGATCAACGTCTACGCCCACCGGGATTCGCTGATCATTCAGGTCAGCATGAAAAGCGACGATATGACCCTGGTCAACGCGCTGCGGCAGACGTTGACCCGGCACGGGCTGGACCCGAAGGTCTCCGATCTGGGCTTCGTCGCGCAGAATAAACTGGATTTTTCGAGATTGAAAAGAATCGGGCGTTAACCGTTCACAGACCGGAGAACGCAAAAAAAGCCGAGGCGGCTCAGACCCCGGCTTTTTTCATTTTTTTTGCCTGTGCGCGTTCGTGTGAAATTATGGCAACACCGCACAATTCGGGCGTGCGGATTGCGCAGTAGATTTCCGCAGGCAACCTGACGGTTGTCAAGGAGAATCTGTGCAAGATGACGGAACAAAGATCAAGCAAGACGCGCATTCGTATTTGTGCGGTGTTGCCTTATTTCTTTGAAAACAGTTTTTTGAAGAAGTTGACGAGCTTCAGGAAAAACTGGATAATCGACTTCTGCGTGCTGTCCTCCCGCGCTTCCGGCACAATGTCCTCCGGCATTTCGGAGCCGGCGGGGAATACGACCGTTTCCACTTCTGCGCAATCGTGGTTTTTGCAGACGCGGATGCATTCGCCGTCCTGCGTCTCGGTCGCCCGGCGGGTGATGCTCCACGGGCCCCAGACGTGGCGGCCGACCGCGGGGATCACGTTCTGCTGTGTTTTCCCGCAGGCGCAGACGCGCTCTTTTTGCCCTGTGGTATGCTCGCCGGCGGGAACGACCGTTTCCCAGTCTCCGAAGGCGTGGGAGAGGCTTTCAAAGGGGAGTTCCGCCGCGACGCAGATCGCGTGCGGGGTCGAGCCGCAGTCCGCCTTGACCGTCAGCCACGGGACAGGGGAGAGCCCCTGTTCCTCCTTCAGTAGCAGAAGGTCGCTGACGGGGGCGTAAAACACGTCGCCGCCGACCGCGCCCGCATCCGAAAGGTCAACCCCGTAGGAGATCCGGAACGCCTTGACAAGCGCGTCGGTCAACCGCCCGTCCGGCGTATAGATATCCGCTGCGCTCTGGATATCTAGGCCGATCGCGCTTCGGATATAATTGCGGCAGTGCGCGGCAAGCGTTTCGATATCGATCGAAACCGCAATGTCAAAGAACGCAAGACCTGCGCAGATCGCGTCGGCGTTCCGCGCCCGGTCGATCACGCGGGCGTCGGATGCTCCGCAGCCTTCCTCTCGCATGATTTCCCGTATCCGGGCTTCCGTTCCGTCGGCAAGATCCAGGATCGCCGGCAGATGCGGAAGCATTGCGCGGATCTTACGGAAGGCAATGTAACGGGAGAAATCCTCATCTGTCGTGAACGCAAAACCCTCCGCGCCGCAGGGAACCGACAACCCAGAAAAATCGAGTTCGTCGTTGTTGATGATAAGGTATCTCAGATAGTATGCGTTCCCGAACGCGTCCGGACTCGCCGTCAGCGTCCCGCTTTCCACTGTGAGCTGATACAGCGTCGAATCGGCAAAGGCGAATGCGCCGATCCGCGTCACGTTCGCCGGAATGGTAATGTTTTCAATATGCGTATCCGCGAACGCGCGATCGCAGATCTCCGTGAGCGACTGCGGCAGAGAGACTGAAACGGCGCACGCGCCGCGCAGCGCTCCGTCCTTCAGCGCCGTGATCCCTTCGCCGACGACGATGCGCCTGACCGGCTGAAGCGTCAGCTCCGCAAGGCTGTTATAATAAGAACCGGGAGAAATCAGCCCGCGTTCCATTGCGTCCCGGACCTCTTCCGCGGTTTCGCATCCCATAGCGGCGGAAAGGCAGGTCTCATTGTCCGCCAGAACGCCTGGCGTGCAGATGCTTGCGGGACTGTCTGATCCCGCAACCGGGATCGTCGGAGCCCCCATGGCGCCTGCGCCCGTGAAGGTCAGCGTGCCGTTCTTAGTCAGCGTCCAGGAAACCTCTGAGCCGTCAACGCCGCATTCGCCCTGCGCGATCACCGCGTCCGAAGCGGCGGAAACGGGGAGCCCCGCGGCGCCGAAATATACTTTTATACTGCTTTTGCAAACGTCCTCCCTGTCGCCGATCAGCGCGTCCCACTGCTCGGCGGTCCCGGCGTAATAGACGCTGCCGCCGCCCCAGTCCAGAGAATGAGGCTCCAGTTCTCTGACGCTGAGGGGGAGATACAGCATATCCGCCTCGGGAAGCAGATGAAATGCACCTTTGCCGATTGTCTCCACGCCGTCCGGCACCGTATAACCTCTGCCGGGCTTCGCGTCCGGATAAGCGCAGAGTTTTTTCATGTCCTTTGTGAAAAGCACGCCGTCAACGGCGGTATACGCCGGGTTTGCGTCGTCAACCGAGAAGGATTCCATCACGGAATATGCGGTCGGCGCCGAACCGATTTTGAATACGCTCGCAGGAATATGAAGCTCTTTCAGTCCGGTCGAGCTGAAAGCTGCGCTTCCGATGGATTCCAGTCCGTCAGGCAGTGTGATGTCGTTCAGTTGAGCGCAGTCCAGAAACGCACCGTTCCCGATCGCTTTCAGAGTCGCCGGTAGTGTTACGCTCTCAAGCCTGTCGTTCCGGAGAAACGCATAATCGCCGATTTGCGTCACACCTTCGTCGATCACAATTTTTTTGATCGAATAATTCTCGTAGAAAGGCGAACGGTTCGATGAATATTTATTAGGTGAATATGCGCGCATCTTTCCCGACCCGCGGATCGTCAGTGTGCCGTCCTCTGTAAGTTCCCAGGTAACGTCGGCGCCGTCTGCCCCGCATGCGCCATGCGCAGCGCTGTCCGCGGCGGCGGACAGGATCGGTGTAAGTCCGGGAACCATCGGCTGAATGAGCAGAATTGTAAGAACGAATATCAAAACGTGTCTGATCCGTTTCATGATTCGGCATCTTCCTTTCTCTTGTGGGGACGCGACGGTATTTCGGGCGTGTGGAATTCTCGATACAATCAACTATTCTCATGTTATCATAAGATCCTCATGATTGCAAGCGTGCGGGGAATAAAAAGATGGATTCCGGGAGTAAAAAGGCAGCGTTATGCCGTTAAAAAACGCGGGGTCTGCGTTGCAGATCCCCGCGGTGTTTCATAGGTTTTATTTCTTCCCGAACAGCTTCTTGAAGAAGTCAAGGATCCTTTGAAAGAAATCTGCAATTTGTCGGAAGAACCGTACAAAGCCGTTTGTTTGCTCTTCGGGCTCATCTGCCGGTTCTTCGGGTATGCTCTCTGTTCCGAAATGGATCGTCGGGGGTGCGATCTCAAGATCTTCGTACCATTCTCCGCCGGTCAAATAGATCCCCTTCGTCAGTGTTTTCCATTGTTCTTCGGTTCCCGCATACCAGACGTCCCGGACTCTGCTGTCGTAGAACAGGATGTTGCCGACAGATTTCAGTGAAACGGGAAGATAAACATTCAGCGGGTTGATATAACCGAACGCTGCGCGGCCAATCGTTTCGACGCCTTCTTCGATCACGATTTCCTCTGCTGTCATAAACCAGAACGCGTCTCTGCCGACGCCTGTTATGCCGGAGCGCACCACGATCCGGTTGGTCCGCTTACGGTATCTGAAATAAGGCTGATCGGAAATATATTCCCCTTCATCAATGTCATAAGAACAATTGTAATCCGCCATAGTTCCCTCTCCGGAGATCTCGAGCGTCCCATTGCTCCAAAGCGTCCATGTCACGCCGTCGCCGCAGGCGCCGCTGTTGATCACTACGGTGGGAACCGGGGTACCCGGGACGTAGCCGCAGACGACAATAAGATTTTCCGCGCCGTCAAGGTCCGCCGTCAGCGCGTTCCACTGGGCCTGTGTTCCGGTATAGAGAAGCACGGTGTCGCGGTCAAAGGCCTGCGCGCCGAGTTCTGTCAGAGACGCCGGAAGAATGACCGTTTGGATTTTTCCGCAGCCTGCGAATGCGTTTGTACCGATACTCTCAATGCTGTCCGGAATTGCGTCGAGCGGAAGCGCAGAGCAATAACGGAACGCACAGTCGCCGATCTGCTTGACGCTCGCGGGGATCTCAACATCGTTCATTTCAAAAAGAGATTCGAACAGATGGCTGCCGATCGCTGTCACCCCGTCCTCAATAACGACGTGCTTCACCAGATAATAATGCTGACGGAACGGACAGTCCGCTGCGTCGGTGTAATCAAAGGTAGCGCCTGTGCCGCTGACGGTAAGCGTTTTTGTGTCTTCGTCAAACGCCCAGAAAGTGTTTTCGCCGCAGGAGCCGCTGAAAAGGATCGCGGGCGGGAAGGGGATCCCGTCGGCGTCGAAATGTACCGTCTGTGACGACGCGTCATAGATGTACGGATCGCCGCCGATCAGCGCGTTCCACTGATCCTCGGATCCGGCGTAATAGATGTCTTTGAGCGCGTCTGACCACAAAGCGAATGAGCCGATCTCCGTCACGCTCAGTGGGATAAAGAGCGTAATGGCACAGGGCCAGGAAAATGCGTTCTTCTCTATGATTTCCACGCCGTCGGGAATATAATACTGATCCGCCTTTTTCGAAATCGGGTATCCGCAAAGCTTTTTCATGTCTTTTGTAAAGAGCACGCCGTCGACGGCGGTGTACGCCGGATTTTCCGCATCGACCGTGACCGCCTTCACACCGTTGCCATTCGTGAGCGCGCCTGCGCCGATGTAGGTAACGCTTGCGGGAACGCGGATCTTTTCAAGCGATTCACAATAACCGAACGCGTTGGCGCCGATCGTTTCCAGCCCCTCCGGCAGGATGATTGCCGGCATCAGGGAACCGCTGAACGCACTGTTCCCGATCGACCGGAGCGTAGAAGGAAGGGTAACGTTTTCCAGTTCCTGGAGTTCCGGGAACGCAAGATTGCCGATCCTCGTAACGCCTTCGCTGATCACAAGGTTTTTGATACTGTAGTTTCTGTCGAAGGGAGAAACCTCGCCCGGCGCGGCAGTTTGCCGGCCCACATAATCTCTCATCTCTCCGGTACCGCTGATCGTCAGTGTTCCGTTTGAAAAATCCCATGTAAGGTTATTGCCTTCTGCGCCGCATTCGCCGATCGGAGCAAGGCTGTTTGCAGCGGACGCGACCGTGCCGAGCGCGGAAACGGCTGACAGGACCATCAGAAGAGAAAGCAATACAGAAAGGACTTTTTTGTTTTTTTTCATAATGTACACTCCTTTTTGATTAAAATAACGCCGACAGAAGCACTTCCTGTGATTTTATTGTAACATCCTCACGCGGGAAAATCAACAGAAAGGGAACAGATAGATATTTTCAGGGAATGAAAACACAGGGTTTGCAGACAAAACGCGGGGGCTTTGCGTCGCAATGCCCCCGCGCGGCAGGTTACAGGTTTATTCTTTCTCTGTTTTCAGATTAACCGTTCCGTTATTGAATCCCGAAGATGTTCTTGAAAAACGCGACGATCCGCCGGAAGAACTCCGAGATTGTTTTGAATAATTGCATGATTCCGTTTATCTGTTCGCCCGAGGGTTCCTCCGTGGAGGGCTCAGCAGGGTCATCGTTGTACAGTTCGTATACGCCGTCGCTGCAGACGACCTCTGCGTTATTGAAGTCCGCGGGATTGAATTTGACTTTTTTCAGACCGGTCGGATAGATATCGTCTTTTGTTTTTTTTGCATTTTAAGTTTGCGATGTTTCGATGAAAAAAACAACTATTTTTGTTTGCATTTTAAGTTTACCATGTTTCGCTGAAAAAACAACGGAAAGGGAGCAGAGAGCGGATTTTCGGGAATGAAAATCAATATTTCAGGCTCACCATCAGCTCGAATACCCCGTCTGCGACGGAAAACTCCACGTTGTCCTCCCCGTATTTCGCGGCGGCTTTTCTGATACTGCGGAAGCCGTAGCCGTGGTTCCGCTTATCCCGCTTGGTCGTGACAGGCACGCCGTTCTTCACCGCGACGGCGCCGGATACGGGGTTCTTGACCGAGACATAGACCGTATCCCCGACGATCTTCGACGTGAAGGTGATCTCGCAGGGCTTCCCGATTTTCCTGCAGGCCTCAATGGCGTTGTCGAGGGCGTTTGGGAAGATCGTGTAAATATCGTCCGGCTCGATGCCCTCCGCGGGGAACACGCAGCCGAAGGGAAAGACGATCCGGCTGCCGGACTGCCGGGCGATCTGGTCCTCGCAGAACAGCACCGTGTCCAGCGCCGCGTTCCCGGTGTGGAACCGCGTCCCTTCGGTCTGTTCAAAGCTTCCGAGACGCTCCAGCAGCTCCTTCGCCCGCTCCGGCTCGCCGCTGTCGATATACGCCGCCGCGGGGCGCAGCATTTTCGGCAGGTCGTGGCGGAAAATGCGCATTTCCTCATCCATGCGCTGCATCATCTCATAGTGCTGGACCTGCATTTCAAGGCGGTTGCGATAGTTTTCCTCCCGCACCCGGTCCTTGACGATGGTCGAGAGACTGCAGGCGATCGTCGCCGCGAACAGCGGGATATTCAAAAGAATGAAACCGAATTCCACCGCGCGTCCTTCGTCAGATTTTCTGCCGAAGAGCACAAGCGAGGAGACGAACACTCCCACGGTCAGGCAGATCAGCAGATACAGACCGGGGCCGACCCCTTCCAGGGCGGAGGGCAGCGTGTGTTTTTTCGGGAATATCAGTATAAAGCCCGCCGCTGCAAGGAAAAACAGCGCATCGACGACAAATTCCACCGCCAGCTCAAACGGATCGTCCGGATTCGTGCTGTCATACCGGTACACGATCAGAAGGATGAGAAATTTGACCGCCTCGACAAAGGTGTAGCCCGCCGAGACAAGCAACGCTTTCCATACGCCCGGTTTTTCAAACAGCAGCGCGGCGCAGAGAAAGGGCATGGCGAACATCGCGCCGGCCCACAGCATGTCGTTTACCGCAGACGTGCCTGCAATCGCCGGTCGCAGAAGCCCCGCACTGACGCACACAAGCACTGCCGGGAGCCAGAAAAGAACGTTTCTGCGCAGCCGGACGCGAAACAGCGCCGCGGTCGTACAGATGCACCCTGCGGCGATCGACAGGGCGTTCAGTACGGAAATGAGGAAATACATCGCGCCGTATGCGCGGATGAATTCGCCGATCGCGGTCATTGTCGTTCCTCCGCCTCTTTAATTATTCCTGAAGATGAACCGCCGGAACGCGGCCTGAAAATCCTTTGATTTGAGCGACAGGACGTCGCCGTTTTTCATCGTCACACTCTTCGCGTCGTAGCCGACGACGTGCTGCATATTCACAAGGAACGACCGGTGGATACGGTAAAACTGCGCCCCGGAAAGCTCGTTATTCTCAAGCTCCGAAAGCAGACGGTTGTAATCCCGCGCGCCGCCGAACAGATGCAGCACGGTTTTCTTTCCGGACGCTTCGGCATAGAGGATGTCCTGCGCGTAGACGGTCTCGTACACGCCGCCGCGCTTGATTTCGATCCGTCCGTTCAGGGATGACGTATAGAACAGGTCCAGTTTTTCGTAAAGCGCCGTTTCGTCAACGGGCTTTTTCAGAAAACCGTCGGCATAGACGCGGCTGTTGATGATCTCGATCGCGGCATTTTCGTAGTTTGTCAGATAGCAGACCGTTACCGCGCCGCCGAACCTTTCGTTCAGCTTTTGCGCCAGTTCCACGCCGTTCATTTCCGTCATGAAATAATCGAGAAAATACAGATCGAACCGTTCTTCCTCCAGCAGCCGGGCAGGCGAGGTGAACGCCCGGCAGCGGATATCGAGGCCGCGCCGCAGCGCGAACGCTTCGATCAACGCCGTCAGTTTTTCGTTTTCCGACCGCTCAGCAGATTCTGGCGGACGGGATTGCCGGTGAGGATGATCTTGTCGGCGGGGAAGAACCGCTCCATGTGCTCGTACGCCACGCAGATCTTCGCCGCTTTGTCCTTGAGCAGCTTGTTCGTCACGCCTGCAAAGCCGTTCTGCTCCTGCAGCAGGATAGGGATTCCCATTTTCGCCGCCTGCCACATAGCCGCTCCTGACGCG